>CAMZDH010000082.1 GCA_947305345.1 uncultured Lachnospiraceae bacterium
TCGGCGGATCGGCCGATCTCGCCCCGTCCACCAAGGCCGTTCTCAAAGGCGCGGAGGCGGAGATAGGTCTTCACGTCTTTTAACGCGGCGGAGTCTGCCGGAAACTGGCTTTCGTGACAGGCAATGGCCTTAAACTGTTTTTCAAGGAATCCGGCGGTTCCGAGATACCGCTTCGGCCGCGCCGTCATGTAATAGGCGATCGCCTTGACCGGCGCGGTCTTTGCATGATAATGCGCCATGATGCCTTGGTTGTAGGCGAAGCAGGCGATCTGTCCCGCCGCGCGTCCGGCCCTCAGGTGGTCGGGATGCACTTCATTCGTCGGGGCAGGGTCCGGCGCCAGGATCAGATCCGGCTGAAACTCGGAGACCGCTTGCGCAATGCCTTGAAGCAGGGCCTCTTCCGTATAAAATCCGCCGTCTAAAAGCCCGAGAAAGCGCACGTCTTCCACGCCGAGGACGGCGGCGGAAGCGATCGATTCTTTTTGACGGAGCGCGGCGAGTTCATCGGAAGAGAGGCCGAGATCCGCATTTTCCGTGCCGTACCGGCCGTCCGTGCAGACGAGAAAGGCGACCTTCTTGCCGGCCGCGGCGAGCGCTGCCGCAGAAGCGCCGGCACCGACTTCAATGTCGTCCGGATGCGGCCCGATGAAAAGATACCGCTCGAACCCCGTGAGTTTCGGCAGCGGCATCGCGCGTTTCAAAATAAAGGAAGTCAGTAACATAAAGCCCTCCGAACGATCCGGCGCACGACGGCGCGGAATGATCCACAGCTCAACTATACAGGTTTCCGCACGTCCTTGTCAAGAAAGCGGATCGCTCAAAACCTTCGCGGCAAAGGCTTTCCAATGCGGTGAATATTTGCTAAAATACTATCCATGAAAATTCCTCCCGGGGGAGAGATCATTTGACGAAATGAACGCAAAGAAACAGCACGTCCTTCATCCGATCCCGCCGACCTTTGACGAATGGTCAAAGGTATTGATCCTCGGCAGTTTTCCTTCGGTCAAGTCGCGGGAAATGATGTATTTCTACGGTCATCCGCAGAACCGCTTCTGGAAGGTGGTCGCCGGGCTTTTTGACGAACCGGTGCCGATGACGGCGGAGGAACGCAAGCATTTTCTTCTCGCGCATCACATTGCCGCCTGGGACGTGATCGGCGCGTGCGACATCGCCGGCTCCGCGGACAGTACGATCGAGCGGGCGGTGCCGAACGACCTCGGCGAGATCCTGAAGACGGCGAAGATCCGGCACATTTACGTCAACGGCCGCAAGGCGGAAGAAATGTTCATCCGCTTTCAGGAAGAAAGGACCGGCCGGAAGGCGGTCTGCCTGCCGTCGACCAGTCCCGCGAACGCGGCTTGGAGTCTGGAAAAACTGATGGACGCCTGGAAGGTGATCCTCGAGGACTTACGATAGAGAAGGAGAAGCATCAAATGAAGAAGAGAATTACAGCAGTTCTTGTTTTGGCATTCGCGGCCGTGCTCATGCTCGGCGCGCTCGCCGGCTGTAAAAAGCGGGACGGGGACGCATTCAAGTATTGGAATGCGGACGCGCCGGCCTTAAAGACGCTCGTCGACTACGTGGAAGCGGTGACGGATCCGAAGTCCGCCAGCTTCATTCCGGAAGAGGACCGCATCGCGGCGTTCGACATGGACGGCACGCTGATGGGGGAATTGTTCCCGACGTATCTTGAGTATTACATGCTGGCGTGGCGCATTCTGAAAGACCCGACGTGCACGCCCGATGAGGAAATGCTGGAGGTGGGGCGCGCGCTTCGCGACGGAGCGCTGGACAAGTCCTATTCGGAGGACATGCCGATGCAGCACGCCATTCAGGCGGCGCGGGCCTACGCGGGCATGACGCTCGGGGAATTCTCGGATTTCGTGACGGAGATCCTGCTGCGCGAGGCGGACGGCTTCACGGGCATGACGTACGGCGAATGCTTCTACCTTCCGATGGTGGAAGTCGTCGAATACCTGCAGGCGAACGGATTCAAATGCTATGTCTGTTCCGGCAGCGACCGCTTCATCTGCCGCACCTTCATTGAAGGCATGCTGGACATTCCCTATGAGAACATCATCGGTATGGACGTGCGGCTCGCGGCGACCGGCCAGGGCGACGAGGCGGGCCTCGACTACGTTTATCGCCTCACCGACGACGTGGTGCGGACGGACGAACTGCTGATCAAGAACCTCAAGACCAACAAGGTCCTGCAGATCGCGCAGGAGATCGGCCGTCAGCCGGTCCTGTCGTTCGGCAACAGCTCGGGCGACGTCGCCATGCACAACTACACCATCGGCAACAACGTCTACAAGAGCGCCGCGTTCATGCTGATCGCGGACAATGAAACGCTGGACTACGGTGATGCGAAAAAAGCCGCGCAGCTGCGGGAAAAATGGGAAAGCTCCGGCTATCACGTGATCTCGATGGCGGACGACTGGAAGACGATCTACGGCGAAAACGTGGTCAAGACCGGTACCTTCCGCTGGATGGAAGAGCTGGCGGAACCGGAGACGGAGCAGTAAAAAAAAGGCGGCCGCACCCGGTCCTAAAGACCTGAATGCGGCCGCATTCAAATGAAGATCACGTCAGTCGACGGTCAAGACGACCTTGCCCACGTTTGTTCCCGCATACAGGAGCGCGTGGGCTTTTTCAGCCTCGGTGATCGGCATGGTCGCGTAGATCGTGGGGCGCACCTTGCCTGCGGTGGCAAACGGCCAGACCTCTTCGACGAGCTTCTGCATGATCTCAGCCTTCACGGCCGGCGTTCTCGAACGGAGCGTGGAGCCGATGATCCGGACGTTTCTCACGTAAATGTTCTTGAGGTCAATGTGCGTGTCTGCGCCCGCGAGCGCGGCGATCATGATCCACCGTCCGCCGTGCGACATGTAGTGCAGGCACTTGCCCATATCCTCGCCGCCGACGCAGTCGATCGCGAGGTCGATCGGACGGCCGGCTTCCGCTTCTTCCTTCAATGCTTCACTGACGGTCATCTTGTCGGTGGAAATGACGCGGTCCGCGTGAAGATGCTGAATCAAAGCGATCCGGTCCTCGGTCAGGACCGAAGTGATCACCCGGAGCCCAAAGGCCTTTGCCATCGGGATCAGGACGCTCGCAAGCCCGGAGTTGCCGCCGTTCATCAGGAGCGTATCGCCGGCCTTGGCCTTGCCTTCGATGAAGAGGTTCAGATAAGACGTCGCGAATGCTTCCGGCATGGCCGCCGCTTCAATGACGGACACCTTGTCGGGGATCGGGATCATCATGTCGTATTTGACCACGACGTACTGGGCATAGCCCCCGCCGCCGAGCAGGGCGCAGACCTTGTCGCCCTCCTTGATCGTCGTCTTTTCCTTGACGTCGTCAGGGATCTTCACGACCGTTCCCGCGATCTCCAGGCCCATCCATTCCGGGCATCCCGGAGGCGGCGGATAGTTGCCTTCCCGCTGCATGAGGTCGGCCCGGTTGACGCCGGCAGCCTCCACCTTGACCAGGCATTCGCCTTCTTTGAGAATGGGATCCGGCACATCGGCCCATCTTAAACTCTGATCGGGATTTACAAGTATTGCTTTCATACGCATTCTCCTTTTTCATTGCCGCAGCATTTCAGCAGCAGCTTGTACAGCGCCAGTTCGTAATCCGGCGTATAGGGGTTCTGCTTTTCGCCGCGGACCATTTCGGCAAAGGACGTGAGCATTCCCGCGTACCGGTTGAAGCCTTCGCACCATTCCTCGTCGGTCTTCAGGAGCCACTCCCGGTTCATCCGCGTAAAGCGGCGGGTCTTGCAGCCGTCTTCGAAATACCATTCGATCGGCTTCAGTTCAACGGTGCCCTGTGTACCGGAGACTACGAGTTGACGGCGTTCAAATCCGCCGAGCTCCATGTTTGAGGTTTTCGCGAACGACAGACCGTTCTTGTATTCCAGCACGGTCATCGTGAGATCATCGCTGTGGATGCCGTTCACGTCCGTGCTCTTCATGAACGGATAGACCTTTTCGGGCTCGCCCATGATCTGGTAAATGAGGTCAATGAGATGGCAGCCGAGGAAGAACATCATGCCGCCGGGGTACCGCTTCAGCCACTCCCGCTGCCGGTCGCTGTGCGTGCAGTTCATCTGGGCTTCCACGCTGAGGATCTCGCCGAGCTTGCCCTCCTTGATGTCGTTTAACAGCTGGATCACGTAGGGGTTGTAACGGTACATGTAGCCCACGTGGAAGACGAGATTCTTCTCCTTGACGATCCTGATCAGTTCTTCAAAGTCCGCCAGGCTTAAGCCGCCGGGCTTTTCCATGTGAATGTGCTTCCCGGCCTTGGCAGCGGCAATCGCGTACTTTGTCAAATGCGTTTCATCCGGCTCGATCGCGACGGCTTCGATCGTCGGATCGTTCAGGATCTCGTCGAGCGAAAGTTCAAGCTCGGGCGGAAGATCCTCCACGCGCTTTGGCGTCCGTTCCCGTTCGCCCTCCGGC
>CAMZDH010000083.1 GCA_947305345.1 uncultured Lachnospiraceae bacterium
GAAGAACGTGACGATGACGGCTAAGATCGCGCCGAGCTGGATGACCACGTCGAACAGCGATGTGAATGCCGGTGTAAAGACCGTTTCGCTGCCTGGCCAGATGCGCCCAAAGAACTGCAGATGCCCCGTGGACGACACCGGAAGCCATTCGGTGATGCCCTCGATGATGCCTAAAAGCACGACACGGAGCCATTGCCAGAAATTCATGTCTTCTCTACTCCTTTATACGGCGATCGAGCCGTTACAGATCCGGGATCGACCAGTCCACCGGGTCGACGCCGTTTGCCTTCAGATACGCATTGGCCTTGCTGAACGGGCGGGAGCCGAAAAAGCCCCGGTACGCGGACAAAGGCGACGGATGCGGCGACGTCAGGACGAGCCGTTTGTCCTTCCGGATCAGGTCTGCCTTCGAGATCGCGCTCCGTCCCCAAAGAATGAAGACCATCGGCCGGTCCTCTCGATTCAGCGCCTTGATCGTCGCGTCCGTAAACTGTTCCCAGCCGAAATCCCGGTGTGAGAACGCGCGGTGCGCTTCGACGGTGAGGAGCGAGTTGAGGAGAAGCACCCCGTGTTCCGCCCAGCTTTTGAGGCACCCGTGGTTCGGCGGCTCGATCCCGAGATCGTCCTTCAGTTCCTGAAAGATGTTGACGAGTGACGGCGGGATCGCGACCCCGGGCTTTACGGAAAACGCGAGCCCGTGCGCCTCTCCCGGCTCGTGATACGGGTCCTGCCCGAGGATCACGGCCTTGACCTTGTCCGGCGGTGTCAGATGGAACGCCGTGAAGATCTCGGATGCCGGCGGATAGACCGTCCGCGTCGCGTAGGCGTTCCGGACGTTCTGATAGAGCGTCCTGTAATACGGCTTTGCAAACTCGGGGGCCAGGTATTCCGCCCATTTTCCATCGATCGCCGCCATTTACGCCTCGCTTTCCAGCGTGTCCGCTCCTGTCTCGGACGCTTCTACCGCCCGCTGAAGCTCAAACCAGAATACCACACCGTCCGGCACGTTGTAAACGCCGCATTCCTGATGGTGCGCGTTCATGATCGCCTTCACGATCGAGAGCCCGATGCCGGAACCGCCATAGGAACGGGTCCTCGCGCGGTCCACCTTGTAGAATTTCGTCCAGATCTTATCGAGATCCGCCTCTGGGATCCGCTGTCCGGTATTCTCGACGCTGATCCGCGCCGTCAGCCCGAGATCCTCGACGGTGAAAGTGATGCGGGTCGGCGCCTCCAGATGGTTGAAGGCGTTCGAAAGATAATTCGTCACGACCTCCTCGATCTCAAAGGGATCGCCGAGGACCGTGAGACGCCCGGGCGCGCGGCACTCGATCACCGCGCCCTTCTCTTCCGCTTTCTTCTGATTCGCGGAGAGGATGCTCCGGAGCATTTCGATGATGTCAAAGACCTCGGGCTGGAAGTCCGCATTGCCGAATTCCAGCTGATTGAGCGTCGTCAGCTTCTTCACCATCCGGTTCATCTTGTCCGCTTCGTCAATGATGACGTCGCAGTAATACTGGAAGGATTCGGGATCGTCCCGAAGGTCGCTTAAGCCCTCCGCATAGCCCTGGATCAACGCGATCGGCGTCTTCAGCTCATGCGAAACGCTGGAGATGAAATCCTTCCGCATTTCATCGACGTGTTCCTTCTCCTCGAGGTCCTTCGAAAGGTCCTCATTCGCCATCCGGAGCTTTAAGATCGTGCGCTCCAGCTGGGACGAGAGTTCATTCATGTTATTGCCGAGCACGCCGATCTCATCGGTTTTGTCGCCGGTGTATCGTGCGGAAAAATCGAGGTTTTTCATGCGGACGGAGATGTCCGTCAGCTGGCGGATCGGCTTCGTCACGCGGTTGCTGATGAAAACGATGACGAGCGTTCCGAGGGCAAGTACGCCAAGGCTCAGGATCAGGAAAAAGCGGTTGATCATGTCGTAGGTCCGGAACATCCGGTCGAGCGGCATCGAGAAAATGAATTTCTTCAGTTCACCGCTCCGGTTGATCATGTAGCCGTAGCATTCGTAATATTGCTCCTCGTCCGTGACCTTAACAAGCTGAAGCGTATAAAGGTCGTCCTGCTCCAGTACGCGGACGCCCTCATGCTCCGCCATCAGGAAATCTTCCTGAAGCCGCTGCTTTAAGAACTCCTGCTGCTGCACGGAAGCGATCTCCCGCGTGATCAGGTTGAAATCCCAGTCGCCTTCCCCCTGCAGCGCAAAATAGATGATCGACCCCGTCCGGACATTGTTCAGCGTTTCGGAAAGCTCACTGCTGGTCGCGTCCCCGGAGCGCACCTTCTCTGCGATGTCCACGTACACGGTCTTCAGCGTTTTCCGGTTGATCGAAGGATAGATCACCTTCCAGAATAAGGTGTTCATGCCGAAAAACAGGAGGGTGACCAGGACCATGATGCCGAAAAACAGCAGCATCATGCGGGGCCTGAGCGACATCGTCTTCTTCACTTACTCCACCTCGAATTTATAACCGATTCCCCAGACCGTGCGGATGTAATCGCCTTTCTGTCCCATTTTGCTCCGCAGTTTTTTCACGTGCGTGTCGATCGTCCGCGCGTCGCCGAAATAGTCGTAATTCCAGACGTTGTTGAGGATCTTTTCGCGGGAAAGCGCGATCCCCTGGTTTTCGACGAAATAGGTGAGGAGCTCGAATTCCTTAAACGGCAGCTCGACTTCCTTTCCGTCGATCTTCACCGTATGCGCGCTCTTGTCGATCACGATCCCGCCGGCCTCCAGAATGCTCTGATTGACGACGTTGTAGCGCTTGAGAAGCGCGTCGACGCGGGCCATCAGGACCTTCGGGGAGAAGGGCTTCGGCATGTAGTCGTCGACGCCGAGCTTGAACCCGTTCAGTTCGTCGCTCTCTTCGCCCTTCGCGGTCAGCATGATGATCGGCACCTTGGAATACTGGCGGATCTCTTTCACGACTTCCCAGCCGTCCACTTTCGGCATCATGACATCGAGAATGATCAGCGAAATGCCTTTCTGTTCAAAGAACACCTCGAGGGCTTTTTCGCCGTCCTCTGCCTCGACGACCGCGTAGCCCTTCCGCGCGAGAAAATCATGCACGAGCTTCCGCATCCGCTCTTCGTCATCCACGACCAGAATCTTGATATCGTCCATTGTTTCGCGCCTCCTTCTCCTTATGATTTGGTGTCCGTCATTTCTTTGAAAACGCCGCCCGCTTCCGTAATGTCGGATCGAGGATCTTCTTCCGGATCCTCAAATGCGACGGCGTGACCTCAAGAAGTTCATCCGTATCGATGAAATCCATGCACTGCTCCAGACTCATGATCTTCGGCGCCGTCAGGCGGAGCGCGTCGTCCGAGCCGGATGCACGGGTGTTCGTCAGCTTCTTCGTCTTGCAGACATTCACTTCGACGTCCTCCGGATGGCCGGTCTGTCCGATGACCTCGCCGGCGTAGACCTTTTCTCCCGCGCCGATGAAGAGAATGCCGCGTTCCTGCGCGTTGAACAGCCCGTAGGTGATCGATTCGCCGGTTTCAAACGCGATGATCGAGCCCTTCTTCCGGTAGGAGATCTCGCCCTTATAGGGCTCGTAGCCGTCAAAGATCGTATTCATCACGCCGTTGCCCTTGGTATCGGTCATGAATTCGGACCGGTAGCCGAAAAGCCCTCTCGACGGGATCGAGAATTCGAGCCGCGTGTTTCCGCCGTTCGCGCTGCCCATGCCGAGGAGCTCGCCCTTCCGGCTCGAAAGCTTCTGGATCACGGCGCCGGCAAATTCCTCCGGCACGTCGACGTAGACCTGCTCGATCGGTTCCAAAACCTGTCCGCGCTCGTTTTTCTTCGTGATGACCTCGGGTTTTGAGACCGCGAATTCGTATCCCTCCCGGCGCATGGTCTCGATGAGGACGGACAGATGCAGCTCGCCGCGCCCGGAAACCTTGAAGCAGTCGGTGCGGGCGGTCTCTTCGACGCGGAGGGATACGTCGGTGTTGAGTTCCCGGAACAGCCGGTCGCGGATGTGGCGGGAGGTCACGTATTTTCCTTCCTGACCCGCGAGCGGGGAATCGTTCACGAGGAAATTCATCGAGATCGTCGGCTCGGAGATCTTCTGGAACGGCACGGGCTCCGGATGCGTGAGGTCGCAGATCGTGTCGCCGATCTGGACGTCCTGAATGCCGGAGACCGCAACGATGTCGCCGAACTTCGCTTCCTTCACCTCCACGCGCTTCAGGCCGTCGAAGAGGTAGAGCTTGGAAATGCGGATCCGCTCCTGTTTGCTCGGATCGTGCGCGTTCATCAGAAAGCATTCTTCGTTGACGCGCAGTTCACCGTTATCAATTTTTCCGATACCGATCCGGCCAACGTACTCGTTGTAGTCGATCGTCGAAACCATCATGGCTACCGGTGCATCCGGCGCCCCTTCCGGTGCCGGGACCGCCGACAGGATGGTGTCAAAAAGCGGTATCATATTTAACTTTTTAT
>CAMZDH010000084.1 GCA_947305345.1 uncultured Lachnospiraceae bacterium
GGTATTTCAGCTTCAGCTCGTTCGGCGTGCCGATGAGGCCGGCGGTGTGGAACGGGGAAACGACCGGATCGGCCAGTTCCCAGATCTTGCCCTGCGGATCCTTGAACGCGCCGTCGCCGTAGACCATGACTTCGACATGCTTGCCGGTCGCCCGGTACAAACGCTCCCGGATGTCTTCGACGACCGGAGCGCAGTCTCTTGGAAAGAGTTTGACGCGGCCTTCGTCCGCCTTGTTCGAGCCGAGAAGCCCGTAGTTTTCATTGAAGCCGCTGCCGTTCACCGGCGCGGTCATAAGGTCGTCGAGGCCTAAGACAATGCGCGCGCCCGCTACTTTCAAAAGTCTCTTATTGCGGGAGCGGGTGTGAATGTCGCAGGTGATGACGGTATCGGTATAATCGAGGATCATTTTCGCGTGATTGCCGAAGAGGATCACGGGCTCCGCGCCGCTCTCCCGGATCAGCTGCTCATAGTACGCGACATAGTCCATGCCGGTAAACGGATGCTCATGGTACCCGAAATGCTTCCGGTACTCTTCGAGTGTCAATAGATCGGAATACGGATTGACGCCGGATTCGTCGACAAGATCTAGCGGCACCAATGCGTTTCCGACCTCGTCGGTCGGGTACGACAGCATCAGCACGACCTTTTTCACGCCGCCCGCGATGCCGCGGAGGCAGATCGCGAAGCGGTTGCGCGACAGGATCGGGAAAATCACGCCGACGGTCCCGCCGCCGGTCTTCGCCCGGACGTCCTCGGAAATGTCCTGCACGGAACAGTAATTGCCCTGTGCTCTCGCAACGACCGACTCCGTCACTGCGACGACGTCCCGGTCACAGAACATGAATCCTTCCGCTTCTGCCGCAGAAAGCACGCTGTCCGTGACGATCTTCGCAAGGTCGTCGCCTTCCCGGATAATGGGACAGCGGATGCCGCGTGAAACGGTGCCGACTCTTCTTTCCTTCACTTCCATGGTCCAAGCCTCCTCTCACTGGAAGCGCGGCCGGCCAAAGGCGGATGCTCCGCTTTCGACCGGCCGTTCTCTTATCTGATGATCGCCTTATGAAATACTTTTTTGCCCTTTTTGATGATGGCGCCGGCCTTCAGGGTGTCGGCCGCGACCTTGAGATCAATGGAACCGACTTTCTCCTGATTCAGCGAAACGCCGCCCTGCTCGATGAGCCTGCGCGCTTCGTTCCGTCCGCCGACGAGGCCGCATTTCTGCATTAGGGAGACGATGTCGATCCCGCCTTCCGGGATGTCTAACGCGCTGAGTTCTGTTGTCGGCATGTGCGTATCGTCGCCGCCGCCCGCGAACAGCGCATGAGACGCGGTCCTTGCCTTTTCGGCCTCTTCGTCGCCATGCACGAGGCGGGTCAGTTCGTATGCCAGGATCTCTTTCTTTTCGTTGATGCGGCTGTCGTCCCAGTTCTCCATCGCATTGATCTCGTCCAGGGGGATGAAGGTCAGCATGCGGATGCATTTCATGACATCTGAATCCGCGACGTTACGCCAGTACTGGAAGAATTCGAACGGCGTCGTCTTTTCGGGATCGAGCCAGACCGCGCCGGACTGGGTCTTCCCCATCTTCTTGCCTTCGGAATTCAGAAGGAGCGTGATCGTCATCGCGTAGGCGTCGTCTCCTTCCTTCCGCCGGATCAGCTCCGTACCGGCAAGCATGTTGCTCCACTGGTCGTCGCCGCCGAACTGCATGTTGCAGCCGTAGTGGTCGTGCAGATACAGGAAGTCATACGCCTGCATGATCATATAGTTGAACTCCAGAAAACTCAGGCCCTTTTCCATCCGCTGCTTGTAGCATTCCGCCCGCAGCATATTGTTCACGGAAAAATGCGGTCCGATCTCGCGGAGCACGTCCACGTAATTGAGATTCAAAAGCCAGTCGCCATTGTTGACCGCAACCGCCTTGTCTTCGCCGAATTCGATGAAGCGGGACATCTGCTTCTTGAAGCATTCGATGTTGTGCTGAATCGTCTCTTTGGTCAGCATTTTCCGCATGTCCGTGCGGCCCGAGGGATCGCCGATCATGCCGGTGCCGCCGCCTAAGAGGACGATCGGCTTGTTGCCGGCCATCTGGAGCCGCTTCATCAGGCAGAGCGCCATAAAATGCCCGACGTGCAGGGAGTCCGCCGTGGGATCAAAGCCAATGTAAAAACGGGCGCCGCCGCGATTAATGAGGTCGCGGATCTCCTGTTCGTCCGTCACCTGCGCGATCAGCCCGCGCTCTTTCAGTTCTTCAAAAATACCCATCCGATCTGTCTCTTGTCCGGTTCTCTTTACGCGTGCCTACGCGCGCACATTCTTCAAAGAACGGCGCACACGCGCCCACTTTGGAGTTTATTATACAACTATTTTTAGTGTAATGTAAAGGGTTTCCGCAGGCTCTTACATTTAGTGTAATGTAAAGGGTTTCCGCAGGCTCTTACAAAGAAATGAAAGAGAGAAACCGTATCAGTTTTTAAGCCTCTTACGGGGCTTTCACAGACAAAAAGGCTGCCGCCCGGAAGCGGCAGCCCGAAATGGATTACCAGCGTCATTTGTCATCGCTGCTGCATTTTCATTTTCCGTTTTTTACCGTGCGGGATCAGCGTCGTGAGAAGCTGGATCAGGAAGCAGAGCCCGTAGAAGCCCATGACGGCAAGCAAGGCGATCACAATCATAAGGATCACCATTTCAATACTGATCACCCCGCCAGAGAACTTCGGCAGGATCGCGAAACTGCTCTGCTCCGCCAGAAGCAGCATCTCCAGGAACGCAAAGGCGATCACCGCGAAATGAAGAAATGCGGCGCTCAGCTCGACCCTGGGCGCCTTTGGCGCGGAAACCGACGAGGCCCCGGCAAAGATCATGAGGAGACCGATCAGCAGAAGGTTCATAAAGTATCCAAATCCGTCCGAGATCTCGACATTCTTCGTCAGGAAGAGAGCCAAAACGGCGCTCCAGTAGATGACGACGACGATGCCGCCGATGAGATGAAGGATGCCGTAAATGATCTTGACCGGCCGCACGACCGTCAGCTCCGGTTCCTGAACGAGGCGCTTCGGCATGAAGATCGAAATAAGCGCGAACAGCAGGCAGAATCCAAGCACCGCCATCGTCGCGTAATTCCCGGTTGCCGGCAGCCAGGTCCGAATGACCGGCGGCAAAAAGGTGCCGAGGAATACAGGTACCGCCTGCAGCGCTTCCGCAAGGAAGAAGATGATCGTCAGCACGATGCCGCTTCCGCGCGAAGGTCTCGAAAGGATCAGCGACAGCACGCCCGGAAGAAGCAGTGTTACCGCCGGGGCGATGAACGGCAACAGGCTCTTGACGATCTGACCCTGCTGAAGGACGATCGTGAAGTTGCTTGCGAGCAGAATGCCGAAGATCCTGAGTAAAAAGATCAGGATCAGGATCTCGCCCGAACAGATCCGGAGCGACCGGATATAACTCGGTCCCTTGTACCGCGCGGGTTTTTCCGTTGCGGGCTGGGGTGCAGGCTGTTCGTAGGCAGGCGCCGGCTGAGGTGCTGGCTGGGGTGCTGGCTGCTCGTAGACGGGCTGCGGCTGGGGTGCCGGCTGCTCGTAGACGGGCTGCAGCTGGGGTGCCGGCTCCTCATAGGCGGGTTCCGGTGCAGGGATTTCTGCCGCTTTTTGCACTGCTTCTGCGGCCGGTTCCGCGACCACTTCCGCCGTTTCCTTCACTTCTTCTTTCACTTCCTCAACGACCGGTTCCGCCGCTTCATTTACCTCTTCGGCAATCGGCTCCGCGGCAGCCACGACTGCGGGGATAATGACGGGTTCAGGGGTAGGCGTTTCCGCCTTATCTTCGACGGCTTCCGCCGCTTCTTTCACTTCTTCAGCAACCGGTTCAATAACCGCTTCCACGGTCTCGGTCACCTGTTCCGCCGCTTCTTTTACTTCCTCAACGACCGGCTCTGCCGCTGCTTTCACTTCTTCAACGACCGGTTCCACAGGCGCGGCGATCTTTACGGGCGTGCCGCACGACGTACAGAACTTCGCGCCTTCCGGCAGTTTCTTTCCACACGTGGTACAAAACATGTTTTTGTCCCCCTCTTATTGATTACATCTGCCGGCCGCTGCCGGCATTCACATCATATTAAAATCATAATAGCATAGCCCGAAAACCGCCGCAAGAGGCTTTCACTTTTGTATGCCTTTCTTTTGCAGCGGATCCGGCAAAAGGAAACAACCACGCCGTGTTTCGGGTTTGGATCAGAATGAAGACCGGCAGCTGCTGAAGATGCAATCATTCAAATATCCGGCGGTCCGGATCTCATTTTGTTGTGTTTTTGTCCAC
>CAMZDH010000085.1 GCA_947305345.1 uncultured Lachnospiraceae bacterium
GTGGCTTTCCAACGCGCTGTACGTCTACGTGCTGTTCCTGCCGGCCGCGTTCGAGCAGTGGAGCGGTACGAGACTGTACCGGAATGCGATCCTGACCCCGCTGACGATCATCCTCCTCGGCCTGATGCTGCTCCTCCTTTTCAGGACTTTTCAGCACGAAACGAAGCTTTCGAAATATCTGGTGCCGTCGATTCTCCTTGGCATCGTATTCTCCTTTACATATTACGTGAAAGAGGACGGCATCTGGCTGCTTGCGTGCCTCCTCCTTTTTGCCGCGGTATTGCTTTTGCACGGAGCGGTCCGCGTTTTCAAACGGAAGAACGCGGACTGGATCAACGCCGCGAAAAAGTCGATGCTGGCGATCATCCTGCCGTTCGGGCTTTTCGTGCTCGTGACGTTCGGATACCTCGCGGTGAATCAGCATTTCTTCGGCGTTTTTGAAACGAATACGCGAAACGGCGGCGCGTTCGGGGCGTTCGTGGAGAAGGTCTACCGGGTCGCAAGCGACGAGAGGAGCGAGGTGTACTGGACGCCGAACGACGCGATCGACCAGGTCTTCGAGGTGTCGGAAACGCTGAAAAGCCGGCCGGAGATCTATGAAAACCTTCAGAAAAACCCCTGGAGCGAAGGAAATCTGAAAGCGCATCCGCTGGCAGGCGACTATTTCGGCTGGGCCATGCGGTTTGCATTGAACGAGAGTTTGGACGTCTGGAATGAGCCAGAGGTCGAAGCGTTGTTTGAAAAGGTCAACGCGGAACTGGATGCGGCGTTTGAGGACGGGCGGCTGAAAAAGGACACAGGGATCCGGCTCCTGCCTTCCGCGGGCTCAAGAACGATTCCCGAGATCCTCGGCCTTTTCAGTGCCGTCAGGAACAGCTTTGAGGGTGCGGTCTTTTTGAAAGGATACCAGGCGGGCATCATCCCGCACGATGAAGAAAATACGGAGGAACTCGCGACCTACTGGCTCGCGGCCGCAGACTATGCGAACACGCCGTCCCTTCGCGACTATTCGAAGGGAGCGGGCATCCGGAACGCTGCGGCCGGCGTCGTGAAGGTCCTGTTCTGGGTCTACCGGATTGTGAACGGCTGTATGCTCGCGGTCACTGCCGCGGCGGTGATTTTCGCGGTCGTCCGGCTCTTTGTCAGAAAGGAACGGAACGGGCTTTTACGCAGGGCGGACGCGGCAGCGGTCACGGACGGCGGTCTCGCGCTCTTTTTCCTCGCGCTCGGCGCTGCCTATGCCTTCGCGATCAGCTGGTTTTCGTCGTTCCTTTTTCCGGAAAACAACAGGATGCTGATCCTCAACTTCTACAATACGGGTCTCCCCGCCATCCTGACGTTTTTCTACGGATTCGGCATCACGCTGGCGCTTCGCCATCTGAAGCCGCTCCTTGGGAGGAAACATGCGTAAAACCCGGTTCTATCAACTGTTTCTGAAATGCGCGGCCGCCGCGGCCGCATTGTTCTTACTGCTTCCGAAGAGCGCCCCCGTCACCGTCCGCGCGGACGACACGGCCTACGGCGTTGCGGCCTATCAGTACCTTCGGGAGATCACGGACAAGTTTCCGTACCGCATCAACAACAACGAGATCCAGGCGGATCAGTCGGTGAAACAGGCCTGCGGGCGCTGGATCGATGAACAGATGCGTTCCTTCGGGTACGTCGGCCACACGATGGACATCAACGACCCCGAGAGGAATCACGGCAACTTCGTACAGAATTACATTTATGAGAAGCCGGGTCTCGATACTTCGAAGAAGATCCTCCTCGGCGCGCATTACGACAGCGTGCCGACCAAAGGCACTGAGGACAACGGCACCGGCATCGCGACCGTGTTGGAGATCGCGAAGCGGCTGTCCGACGTGACGCTTCCGATGACGGTTGAATTCTGCTTCTGGGACGGCGAAGAGTATCTGGGGCTCGCGGGTTCGTTTCGCTATGTTTGGGAGGGACTCGCGAACGGGAATCTCGCGAAGGTCCTTTTGTACATCAATCTGGACTGCGTGGGCGCGGGCGACAAGCTCTTTGCCTATGGCGGAAAATACGTCGGCGATGTCCTGACCGACGACTGGGGCTACAACCTTGCGAAGTCCATCGCATCGGACGAGGGGATCGAACTCAATACGCTGCCGGACGGCATCCAGCGGTTTAAGTCACCGACCCGTACGGAAGCTTCGGATCAGATCTTCTTTGCGGCGGAAGGCGTGCCTTACGTCTATTTCGAGGCAAACGCGTGGAGCGACAATAACGGCACCGTTGTGGATCAGACGCGGCCCTACAACTACAATACGAACGACCCGCGCGTGACCGCGTCGGAATATGTTTGGAACGGCCAGACCTTCCGAACATATGCGGGGCAGATCGTTCATTCGTCCTTTGATGACCTCGACACGCTGGAGGAGCTGTTTCCAGGGCGGATTCAGGCACATATGGCAGACGTCAGTAAGATCGTGACCCGAATGCTGAAGACAGTCGACCGGAGTACGCCCGGAAAGTACAATATGCCTGCGGCACCGCCTGAAACGACGGCAGAGGAGACGACGAAAGCTCCGGAGGAAACGACTGCGGAGGAGACGGCGAAGGCTCCGGAAACGACTGCGGAAGAGACGACGGAACCTGACACGGCCGCGCCGGAAACCGAACCGGATACGACGGGAGAAGAGCAAACGGTCCCGGATGAGGCGGATCAAACAGAGGCCTCGCCGACCGAGATCACGCCATCCGCTGAAGAAACGCATGACGAAACCGGAAAGAAGTTGAAACCTGCGGAAATCGCAGCGATCGTTTCGCTCCCCGTGCTGGCCGTAACCTGGGCCGCGGGCTTCTTCTTTAGGCGAAAGCGGAAGAGGTGACGGCGGCGGTCACGCATTTTTCCGCTTTACAAAAGCAGACGCATTTGCTATAATACGCTTTGCGATTTGAGATCGCATCGGGGCGTGGCTCAGTTTGGTAGAGCGCTTGAATGGGGTTCAAGAGGCCGCAAGTTCGATTCTTGTCGCTCCGACATTCACCCGACGGAAAGCCAGTAAAATCAAGGCTTTCCGTCGTCTTTTATGCCAGGATCGCGGCCACTTGGATTTTCGGGAAATTCAGGAGGCATTCAAGCGACCAAAACATTGACAAAGTGCTACTTTTTTCTGTCCTAAAAGGACGCCTTCGAGTTTTCTTGATTCTCTTTCTTATTAGTGATATATTTACAATAGGAGAGTGTATATGCTTTTTAATTCGCTGCAATACATCATCTTTTTACCGATCGTCCTGATCCTCTACCGGATCCTGCCCCGCAAGGTCCGGTGGGTACTGATGCTGGTTGCGAGTTACTATTTCTATATGAGCTGGAACGCGAAATACGTCGTGCTGATCCTGTTCACGACCGGTATTTCGTACGGCGCGGGGCTCCTTCTCGAAAAGCAGGAAAAGAAAGGGCTGAAGAAGCTGATCGTCGGCGTTTCGGCGGGGCTCTGCATCGCGGTCCTCTTTTTCTTCAAGTATTTCAACTTCTTCTTTGACAGCCTGACCGCGGTACTGTCACTTGTTTCGATCAAGCTGTCGCCGCTGACGCTGAAGCTTCTCCTTCCGGTCGGCATTTCCTTCTATACGTTCCAGACCGTGGGCTATATCGTCGACGTCTACCGCGGCAATACGAGAGCGGAGCGCAACTTCGGCATTTACGCAACGTTCGTGTCGTTCTTCCCGCAGCTCGTCGCGGGCCCGATCGAACGGACTTCCAATCTGCTGCCGCAGATCAAGGATCCCGTGCCGTTCGACACGGACGATACGATGGCGGGGCTGAAGCTCCTGCTCATCGGCTATTTCAAGAAGCTCGTGATCGCGGACAACATCGCGGGGATCGTCGACACGGTGTACGCGTCGCCCGCGGAGTTCACCGGCGTGAATCTGCTCGTTGCTGCCGTCCTGTTCGCGTTCCAGATCTACTGCGATTTTTCGGGCTATTCCGACATCGCGATCGGTTCCGCGAAACTGATGGGCATCGATCTGATGACGAACTTCAAGGCACCGTATTATTCGGCGTCGATCCGCGAATTCTGGAGCCGCTGGCACATTTCGCTTTCCACCTGGTTCCGGGATTATGTCTATATTCCGCTGGGCGGCAGCCGTTGCTCGAAATTCCGGCAATGCGTAAACCGCATGATCACGTTTCTTTTAAGCGGCCTTTGGCACGGCGCGAACTGGACGTTCGTCGTCTGGGGCGCGCTGCACGGGCTCGCGGACGTCTTTGAGACTCTGTTCCGGAAAGGTCTGGACAGGATCCGGAAGATCGGCGTTATCCGCGTGCTCCTGACGCT
>CAMZDH010000086.1 GCA_947305345.1 uncultured Lachnospiraceae bacterium
CGCGATAAGCGGCGCATGGTTGATCTTCGAGCGCCGGATCAGAGAGATCATCAGGAACGAAGCCGCGAGCGTGATCACGAGGAGAATGAAGTATTCGTTGGAAAGAAGGTCCGACAAGAGCAGATTCACGCGCTGCCCGATGGAGAGCGTGCTGCTCGCGCTCGACAAGGCGGAAACGTCCCGGCGGACGACCGCGGCGAGCCCGTAGATCAGAACGCCGAATACGACGACGAGGGTCTCGACCGGCGACGCGACGAGCGCGACCGGAAGGATCAGCGGCGGGAAATTCCAGAGACACATGACCATCGTGAACATGAGAAGCCAGCTGTCTCCCGCCCGGAACACAAAGTACAAAAGCAGCATGAGCAGAAACAGGACGACCGTGATGACCGCGAGTTCGATCGACACGCTTAGGAATTCGACCGCCATCAGCGCCGCGCCGAAGACCGTCGTCATGTACAGCGGAAGGAACGCGGAAATAAGCGCGAGGCCGACCGCGATGAACGGATTCGAGACCGCGCTGTTGTATCCCGCAGTATAGAGGATCGTCAGGTACACGGCGAGCGCGAAGACGAACCGGATGAGCCCGTTCACGTAACGCTCGTATTTCGCGTAGAATGAACGGACCACCTCTTTTGCCGTCAGGAGTCCTTTCTTGATCATTGCGGTTCCTTTCCCTTCTCGTCAAGCTTTTTCAGCGCCTTCAGCACCGAAAGATACTGCTTGACGTCCTGCCGCGCCTTCACGTGCGCTTCGCCGTAATGCTTGTGCGAGATCACGTAGTAAAAGATCAGCGTCACGGCATATCCCGCGACGATGCCCAGAAGAATGAAGACCATCTGGCTGACGTTCAGGACCAGCGTCTCATAGGCCATGACGATCATGAAGAGGATCGCGCCGACGATCAGCACGTACGCGATCGAGACCGACAAAAGCACGAGCAGCATCCTCGAAAGGATGTAGTCCTTCCGCCGGTAATTGACGATCTTCAGCGCGCGCTTCGATTCCTTTTTCTCGAAGATCGCGGCCTTCGTCATCAAATAGACTTTCTCGGTGTTGACCATGTGCTTCAGCCCTTCTCCGGTCCTTAAACGGGATAACGATCATGGATCGCATCCGGCATTGTTTTCATTTACCTTGCAATGCCGTTTTGCTTACAGTAAGCCATTCTTCAGTAAAGTATAGCAAAGAATACATAAAAAGGCAAGCCCAAAATGCGGACCTGCCTTTTTCGTTTTTGTTGTATTTTCAAGGGTTTTCTGACTTTTCCCGTGCTTTTTTGCTAAATCTTATGGAAGACGCACGATCTCGTACCCCTGGCTCCGGATGTAATCGATGAGCTCCGGAAGCACCTCCCGCGTGATCGGGTTCACACTGTGGAAACAATAGTACGCGCCGTCGTGCAGGAGCGCCTTCAGCTTATTCAGCGTATCTTCCTTGTCAAACGTCTTCTGCTGGTTCCAGTCGTCGTACTGTACGCTCCCGAGCGTCACCTGATAGCCCATCCGGTTCATTGCGGCGACGGCCCCTTCGGCATAAACGCCGTCATTGGGGTTGTAGCGGCGCATGACGTAGTGGAAGGTCTCGTAGACGTAGTCCTGCATCTTGAGTGCGTCGTTCACCTGGTCGAGGAGCGGCTTTCTGGCCATGCCGTTCGACGCCGAAAGGTAGGTATGGCTTCCGACTTCATGCCCTTCCGCGATCATCCGCTGTACGAGCGACGGCCAGGCGTTCCCGTAGAAATGCGTAATGAAAAACGTCGCGGGAACGTTCTTCTCCTTCAGGATGTCCAGGACGCTCGCGGTCACGCCGTACTGCCCTTCCGTCCCCTCCATGAACATGAAGGAAACCTGCTTCGTGCCGGGCCCGGCGGCAAAGATTTCGGCGGACAGGCTGAGGGACCGCATGCGTGCATCGATCGCCGCGTTGTGGGAAGGACGGCCGTACCCGTCTTTTCCGGGCGTAAGACCGCTCCCGTAGCCCTTTCCGGTCAGATCGTAGGAAACGCTGATCTCTGAAAGCTCGGAGGCCGTCAGGGCGCGGATGCCGTGCGCATCCGTATACTGTGACTGATAGATTCCTTGTTCCGTCACATCCTGCGTGGGCACCGGCGCATTAGTTGACGGCTCCGGCGCCTTCGTCGAAGGTTCAGGAGCTGTCGTCTCGGGTTCCGTCGTTTCCGGTTCCGTCGTCTCTTCTTCCGTCGTCTCCGGCGCGGTCGTTTCTTCCGGCGTTTCCGTCGTATTCTCGGGCGCTTCCGTCGTGTCTTCCGTCGGTTCGGCCGTGGTTTCTTCCGCTTTGGTCGTGATCTCCGGTGCGGTGGTTTCCGGCGGATCCGCCGGCGCGTTCTTTTTCGCAAAGATCAGCACCGTAAAAACGGCCAGCAGCGACAACGCGATGATCACGCCTCCAATCAAAAGAATGGCGTCCGGACGCTGATTTGATTTTTGATCTTTCTGACCAGACATTTCGTGCTCCTTCATGCCGTCCTATCGTTTCGAGACCTCGTCGACCGGGAAAATGCCGAATTCATACCCTTGTGCGCGTGCGCCGTCGATGAAATCCGCAAGCGCGTCCGTGTTGCTCGACGAAACGGCATGCAGAAGATACACGGCGCCCGGCGCCATATGCGTTAGGCACCGGTTCAGCGTGACCGAGACCTCCGGCTGGTTCGCGCGGTCGTAATCCTTATGCGCGTAGCTCCAGAAAACCGAAGTATAGCCGAGATTGTTAAGCTTTGCCATCAGCTGCTCGCTCGCTTCGCCCTCCGGGAACCGGAACAGGCGCATCGTATAGCCGAAACGGTCGTAGACGATCTTATGAAGCGTCGAAACGTCGTCGACGAAGGATTGAAGTCCGTTCGCGTCAACGTACCTCGGATACCCGCCCGACGGGTGCCGGCAGGTGTGGTTTCCGATGATGTGTCCCTCCGCGATCATCCGCTCAACGAGCTCCGGATCGCTGTCGACGAACTGCTTCGTCAGGAAAAAGACCGCCTTGACGTTTTTCTCTTTCAGAATATCCAGGATCCGCGGCGTATAACCCGCCTCGTATCCTTCGTCCATCGTAAGATACAGGAGTTTCTGATCGGTCTTGATGTAATAGACCGGATAATACTTGCCGTACAGCGCCTCATAGTAGTGCACGCCCGCGGGCAGGCCGACCGCGTCCTTGTTGTCCCAGTCGTTCCCATAGGGCACAGATTTGTTCGGCAGGGCTTCAACGTTCGGAAACAGCCCGCTGTCTGCGAGCAGCCCGCCGGAAAGATCCGGCGCCGCGGTCGAGGGTTCCGGTGCCGAAGTCGTTTCAGGCGCCGTCGTCTCGGGTTCGGTCGTTTCCGGTTCAGTCGTTTCGGGTTCGACGGTCCCGGGTTCGGTCGTTTCAGGCGACGTCGTCTCGGGCGCGGACGTCTCTTCCGTCGTCCGGGGTTCCGTTTCAGCAGGACCCGAAGGCGCGTTTTCTTCCGGCCGCTTCGCAAAAAGCAGCACGAGCATGAGCACCGCAACGGAAGCGAGGATCAGAAGCGCTCCCGCGATTACGAAAGGATTCCGTTTGGACTGTTCATTTCCGGTCATGGCCGATCAGATGACAAGCAGGCTCCAGAGCAAAAGCGTCGGGAGCGAAAGAAGGGTCGAGGTCACGACGAGCTTCGTGCCGAATTTGCCGTCGCCGCCGTATTTATCCGCCAGAATGCTCGTGGTCGCGCCGGCAGGCATGCCGGACAGCAGCACGCAGGTCGCAAACGCTTCGTGGCTCAGGCCGAGCGGCAGAAGCTTTAATATGCCGAACATCGCGGCCGGGATCGCGATCAGACGGAGCACCGAATAATAAAGTACGGTCTCGTCCAGGAATTCCTTGATGCGGATGTCCGCCAGAATCATGCCGACGACGATCATCGACATCGCGGTATTGCAGTTCGCGAAATGCCTGGCGATGTCATAAAGCCCGGCGGGGAGCTTGAACCCGACCGCGAGGAAGATCAGGCCCAGGATGCTCGCGATGATGCAGGGATGCAAAAGGACCTTCTTCGCGAGTTCCTTGATTTTCTTGACGCCGGAGAACATCGGGATCCCGAGCCCGAACATGAAAATGCGCATCGGAACGATGAAAATGTTTGCCATCAGCGCGCCTTCCGTGGCGTAATAGCTTTCGATGAACGGAACGCCGATGAACCCCGAATTCGAGCAGAAGGTGGCATATTCCAGGCACACCTTCCTGTCTTTCGGCTGTCTTAAGTAAAGGAGTTTTCCGAGCAGGGCCAGCGCGACCTGCT
>CAMZDH010000087.1 GCA_947305345.1 uncultured Lachnospiraceae bacterium
CGATGTCGTGGTAGAGTCCTTCGGCCTTGTCCTCCAGTTCCGGCGGGAGGTCGGAAAGGACATTTTACTTGCCAATTTCCAGGCGCACCCCTGCTGCACCGGCGGCACGCAGAAATTCGACGTTTCCGCGGACTTCATCGGCGTCGTCCGACGCCGCGTCGAAGCGGCGACCGGATGCGATTTCGCCTATTTACAGGGCGCCTGCGGCAACGTCAATATGGTGACCTGGTGGCGGGGGCAGCGCGTTTTCGGATCCGATGAAAACGAGCCGTACGGGGAGGCCCTTGCGGCAAAGGTCCTGGAGGCCATGACCACGCTTCGCCCGATCGACGGCACGGAGGTGCACGTCAGGACCCGCGACTACGAGGCGCGCTACGATCATTCCCAGGACGCTCTGGCGGAGACCGCGAAACAGATCTACGCTTATTACGTCAAGACCTACGACCGGAAAGGCGCGGACAAGATGGCTAAGGAACACGGCTGGAACAGCGTTCACGCGGCGGGCAGCGTCGCCTCCCGCGCGAAATATCCCGTTTCCCTGACCCAGCCGATCTCGGCCGTGTCGGTCGGAAACGTCGGCTTCGTCGGCGCCCCTTATGAAATGTTCTCGCAGAGCGGCCTTGAGATCCGCGACAAGTCTCCGATGGGAGAGACCGTGATCATGACCAACTGCAACGGCCTGATGGGCTATCTTGCGGTGCATGAAGCATTCCGGCACGGCTGTTACGAGGTGGATAACCACCGCTTCGTCGAAGGCACCGCCGAAGAACTGTCAAAGCAATATCTTGAGATGCTGCAGGAACTGAAGGAAGAACAGGCAAAGTGACGGACCGACCCTTTGGACGGCGCTTTGGATCACGCGGGCCCTTCGGGGTCCGCGTTCATTTTTTTAAGAAAAAAGACACACAATATTAATGCTTTTTTTTGCGGGTTGTGCTATACTAACTCACATAAAGCATACTTTTGGAGGCTGATCATGAAAAAACAGATCCGTTTATTCCTTGTCCTTCTGACGGCGGCAGCACTGCTGCTGACCATCCTTTCCGGCTGCAAGAAGACGGAGCAGGCAACGGATACGCCTGATATGAAGGCCGCGGCGGAAGTCACCGAGCTCGGAGAAGGCGCGAAGACCTTTACGTTCCTCGTGACCGACAAGGACGGGAATACGACGACGTTCCGCATTTCGACCGACGGGGAAAAATTGGCGGACGCGCTGCTCGCGCATGAACTCATCGAAGGAGAAGAGAGCGCATACGGTCTTTACGTCAAGAAGGTGAACGGCATTACCGCGGACTACGACGTCGACCAGACCTACTGGGCGCTTCTCATCGACGGCGAGATGGCGATGACCGGCGTCAGCGATACAGTGGTGGAAGACGGCAGGACCTACGAATTCAAGGTCTCCAAGTGATCAGATAACGAGGGTGGACCCATGGCGGGCGGCACGCGTAAAAAACTGACGGTCACGTTCAATGCGCCGGCGGTCCTGATCTTTTCACTCGCCGCGGCGGCTGCGCTGCTTACCGATTTTCTGACGGGCGGCGCGGCGAACCGGCTGGTGTTCTCGGTCTACCGGGCGCCGCTTACGGATCCCCTGACCTACGTCCGGTTCTTCGGACACGTTTTAGGACACGCGAACGTGACGCACCTCGTCGGGAATCTGATGATCATTCTGCTCACCGGCCCTTCGATCGAGCGGAGATACGGTTCCCTCGCGGTCGTGCTCGTCATCCTGACGACCGCGCTCGTGACGGGACTCGTGCAGTTCATTTTCTTCCCGAACACGGGGATCCTCGGCGCAAGCGGCGTCGCGTTCTCATTCATCATCATGTCGTCGCTCGTCGGATTCAAGGAAGGGGAGATCCCGCTGACCTTCATTCTGGTCGCGCTCCTGTACCTCGGCGAGCAGGTCTACGGACTATTGAAACAGGACAACGTGTCACAGCTTGCGCACATTCTGGGCGGCCTCGTCGGCGCGGTCTACGGCTTCATCTGGAAAGACCGCCAGGTGTCACGTTGAGAAAAATAATGCGAAGAAAAAGGAGCGGAAAATGAACGAAGCGCTTGAACGGTACGCGAAGGACTGTCAGGAAGAACTGAAGCAGCTGATCCGCGAACTGGCGCCGATCCCGGCCCCTTCCCACGAGGAAGACCTCCGGGCGGAATACGTGCTGGATTACCTCAGGGCGCACGGCGCCGAGGGCGTGTACATCGACAGCGCGAAGAACGTGATCTGGCCCTACGGGGTGACGGAGGACAACGACCTCTACCTTTTCCAGGCCCATATGGACGTGGTCTTTCCGGACAAGACGCCGCTTCCGTTCCGGGAGGACGAGACGAAGTTTTACTGCCCCGGCGTCAGCGACGACACGACGATGCTTGCGGAGCTTCTGACGGTCGCGCGCTTCTTCATTTCCAATCATTACCGTCCGAAGAAAGGCGTGCTGTTCGTCGCGAACGCCTGCGAGGAGGGGCTCGGCAACCTCGACGGCACGCGGCAGCTGTTCAGGGACTTCGGCAGCCGCATCAAGGAATTCATTTCCATCGATGCCGGCCCCACGTCGATCGTGACCCGCGCCGTCGGTTCCTACCGTTACGGCATCACGGTACGGACGCCGGGCGGCCATTCCTGGGGCGCCTTCGGCAATAAGAACGCGATCATCGAGCTTTCGGAGCTTTTACGCGACCTTTATCAGATCCCGCTTCCGGAAAAGGAAGGCGCGCGGACGACGTTCAACGTCGGCACGATCTCGGGCGGCACGTCCGTCAATACGATCGCGCAGAACGCGGCCTGTCTCTACGAATACCGTTCCAACGACCGCGACTGCCTGAAATACATGACCGAAGCCTTTGAAAAGGTCGTCGCTTCGCACCGTCAGGACAACGTCAGGATCGAGGTGGAACTCCTTGGCGAGCGTCCCTGCAACGGCGACGTCGACGAAGCGGCGGAACAGGCGATCGTCGACCGCATTTCCGCCTGCATTGAACGCGCCTGGGGCAAGGAAGCGCGTCTTCATACGAGTTCGACCGACTCGAACATCCCGCTGTCTCTAGGCGTTCCCGCCGTGACGATCGGCGGCTGCGTCTGTGCCGGCGCGCACACGCGGGAAGAATGGATGGATCACACAAGCCTGCTCACAGGCATGCGATATTTACTGGACGTCTTCAGCTACTACTTTGAAGCGCCTGATCAAACGTGAACCGTGAAAGGAGGAGCGTCTCTTGATTGAAGTGAAGCATCTGACCAAGCGTTACGGAAAGCATCTCGCCGTGGACGACTTGAGTTTTACCGTGGAAGACCGGACCATTTGCGGGTTCCTCGGTCCGAACGGCGCGGGGAAATCCACCACGATGAACATCCTGACGGGCTGCCTTGCCGCAACGGAGGGCGAAGTGACCGTGAACGGCTACGACATCTTTGAGGAGCCGGTCGAAGCGAAAAGGCAGATCGGGTATCTGCCGGAGATCCCGCCGGTCTATCCCGACAGCACCGTTCGCGAGTACCTCCGTTTCGTCGCGGAGGCGCGGAAGGTGCCGAAGGAGCAGCGGAAAGCGGAGATCGACCGCGTGATCGCACTTACCGGCATCACCGAATACGAAAACCGCCTGATTCGACATATGTCGAAGGGCTACCGCCAGCGGACAGGCATCGCGGAAGCGCTGGTCGGCAATCCCGAGGTCATCATTCTCGACGAGCCGACGGTCGGCCTCGATCCGCAGCAGATCGTCGAGATCCGCACGCTGATCGCGAGCCTGAAAGAGGAACACACCGTGATCCTTTCAAGCCACATCCTGTCGGAAGTACAGGCCGTTTCCGACAAGGTCCTGATCATCAACCGGGGCCGGATCGTCGCGAACGATACGCCGGAGAATCTGGAAAAACTGTTCCGGAACCGGACGACCGTCACCGCGAAGCTGGACGGAAACGAGGCGGACGTACGCGCGGCGCTGGAAAACGCGATCGAGGGCGCGGCGCTCACCTTCCGGTCGGAAGAGGGCGCCGTGGAGGTCACGGTCACGTCTTCCGAACTGGACGAGAAAGCGCTGGCACGGCAGCTTTCCGCAGCGGCGGCGGAAAAGGGTCTCCTGATCCTTTCCCTGAACGTCGAGCACGCGGACCTCGAAACGATCTTCCTGGAACTTACGGAAAACGACGCGGCTGCGCCCGGAGCGCCGAAAGGAGGGAATGAATCATGAGAGCGATCTATAAGCATGAGATGGCTTCCTTCTTTACGAGCTGGGTGGGATACGTGTTCATCGCGAT
>CAMZDH010000088.1 GCA_947305345.1 uncultured Lachnospiraceae bacterium
AAGACTATCTTTGTAAATGCAGTTAGGGGTTTTGTCCCGCATTTCAACGAAGGTGACCGCGCCGGGATCCTGGCCCTCATAGGCCGCGACGCGCGGGAACGCTTCTTTTAAGCGGTCTTCCGTGTAAAAGATCGAGGGTTCGTTCATGTCGTTCCAGAACCCGCGGACCCCTGCGTCGGTGAGGGCTTTGTACTGATCGCCGAACCAGGCGGCCGCGCGCGGGTTCAACACGTCCGGGAAGACGCACCTCCCCGGCCAGACGCCGAGAACGAACGGGGTGCCGTCCGCTTTCGTGCAGAAGTACCCTTTTTCCATCCCTTCGTCGTAGACCGGATACCCCGGCTGGATCTTGATGCCTGCGTCAATGATCGGGATCAGGCGGATGCCCTCCGCCCCCATTTCTTCGTTAAACTTTTTGAATTTTGGGAATTTTTCCGCATCTACGGTAAAACTCTTATAGTCGTCCATATAGTCGATATCCATATAGACCATATCGATCGGCATCTGCAGCTCGCGGTACTTTTTAACAATTTTTCTCACATCCCTCGCAGATTTGTACCCCCAGCGGCTCTGTCCGAAGCCAAACGCCCACTTCGGCGGAAGGTAGGACGGCCCGGTGAGCTTTCGAAGGAGCCTCAGGATCTCAAGATCGCTCTCTCCTTCCAACACGTAGAGATCATAGTCCTTCGGCGGCTTCACGGCGAGCTCATCGTAATTCGTATAGCCGATGTCGTATTCGACCTTTTCCGGCGTGTCGATGAAAATGCCAAACCGCTCCGCCCCGTCGATCAAAAGGAAATTGTGCGCGCCGTAGAGCGCGGTCCGCCCTTCGTTCTGATTCGGATCGTCGGTATTCAGGCTTTCATAATGCCAGCCGCGTTTGTTGATCCCCCGCGCCTGTTCGCCGAGCCCGTAGACGATGTCTTCGGCTCCGAGGCGATAAAAAAGCTGCCCGTCCGGCAGCATTGTAAAATGCGGAATCCTGGCCGTACTGCCGCGCTCTAAAACATACGCCTCCGCCAATGTCTCAGGGCGGAAAACCGCGCCGGTCGGCAGAACATGTCCGATCTGAAATTTAAGGATCATGCATCCTCCTTTTTGAGATCGCCGGTGACGTAGCGCTCCGCAAGCATAAGATACTTCTTTGCCCCTTCCTCAATGTCCCGCTGCTCTTCTTCCGTCAGCGCCCGGCGTACCTTTGCCGGCGAACCGATCACCAGCGAGCCCGCGGGCACGACCGTATTCTTCGTCACCAATGCGCCCGCGCCGACGACGGAATTGTCGCCGATCACCACGTTGTCCATGACGATCGCCCCCATGCCGATCAGGACGTTGTTGCCGATCGTGCAGCCGTGGAGGATCGCGTTGTGGCCGACCGTCACGTTCCTGCCGATGATCGTATTCGTGCCGGGGGAATTGTGGATCGTGCAGTTGTCCTGAACGTTGCTGTTGTCGCCGATCTCAATTCGTCCCTCGTCGCCGCGGAGCACCGCATTGAACCAGACGCTCACCCGGTCTCCGAAGTGAACGTTTCCGATAAGACGCGCGCCGTCCGCGAGAAAATAGGGCTGATTCATCAATGATTCTCCGTGTCAACAGCTTCCCGGGTCTTCTTTGTCGCGGCCTGCGCCTCTTTAAACTGCGCCTGCCGCTTCCCCAGCCGCCGGAAAAGAATGATGAAACAGATGAGATGCACGACCGCCGTGATCGTCCAGGAGATCGGATAGACGGTATAAAGGGTCTCCAGCGAGCGGTTCGCCTGGAACACCGTATAGACCCAGGCGATCCGGAGCGCGCAGCAGCCGAGCAGTGAAGTGATCATCGGCGTGAACGAGGCGCCGAGCCCCTTCACCATGCCGCATAATACGTCCATGAGTCCGCAGGTAAAATAGGGTACGCAGACGAATAGCAGTTTTGTCATCGCCGCGTCGATCGCCTGCGGCGTGCTGGTATAGATCGAGACGAGATACGGACCGGAGAGGTACACGATCCCGGCGAGCACGATGCCGACCACGGCCACCGATCCGCAGCAGATCAGGCCGGACCTCAGGATCCGCTTCCTTTCACCGGCGCCGTGGTTCTGCGCGGTAAAGCACAATGCGGTGTGGTGGAAGCTGTGCATCGCCTGATAGACGAAGCCCTCGATGTTCGTCGCGGCCGTATTGCCGGCCATCGCAAACTTCCCGAAGTAGTTGACGGAGGACACGATGGTCACGTTGGAGAGCGAGAAAACGCAGCCCTGGATGCCGGACGGAATGCCGATCTTGAGGAGCTTTAAGAGCTTGTCCTTGACGATCCTGAGCTTCCTGAAACTGAAATGAAGGTACCCTTTGTCTTTGATCATCACGATCATCGCAAGGATCATCGAAACGCCCTGCGTCGCGACCGTCGGAATGGCAACACCCTCGACGCTCATGTGGAATACGACGACGAGGAGCAGGTTCAGACCGAGGTTCAGGACGCCGCCGATCAAAAGGAACAATAACGGCCGCTTGGTATCGCCGACCGCCCGGAGAATGGCCGAGCAGAAGTTATAGACCATCATCAGCGGACAGCCGAGAAAATAGATCCGGAGGTAGCGCGTCGCGAGGTTCAGGACGTCGTCCTCCTCCGGCACGTTCATCCAGGTGAGAAACGTCCGCGCGAGGAAGAATCCGAGGGCGGCCAGCGCGACGCCGGAAATGATGCCGACTAAAATCGAAGTGTGAACGACCTCTTCCACATCCTTTTTCCGCTTCGCGCCGAAATACTGCGCGACGAGCACGTTGCTGCCGACGGAAACGCCGATGAAGAGGCCGATGATCAGATTGATGAGGGAAGCGGTCGTGCCGACGGCCGCCAGCGCGGCGTCCCCGACAAAGCGTCCGACCACCACCGTGTCGATCGCATTAAACAGTAATTGGAGAATGCCCGTCGCCATCAGCGGCAGGGAGAATCGAACAATCTTCCCGAACAGCGGTCCGGTCGTCATGTCGATTTCATATTTCTTCATGTCCCACGCTCCAGGTCCAAGCTTTTCAGCCTTTTAGACAGTTTACTCCCCTTTTCCCGAAATAGCAACCTTTTAAGCGTAAAAAATAGCACGTAAAAGCGCGTTCCGGCGCGCATTTACGTGCAAAAAACAAGGGCTCCCGAGCCTTAATCCGTTCGGGGGGAGGGGGACGCGTCAATTGCCCGGAAGCCCCGCATGATGAAATGGATCCGTTTACTTTTCCGGCGTTTCCGCTTTCGCTGCCTCACAGTGGCAGCACGAGCCGCCGTAAGCGCAGGACGCGCAGTTGCAGCCGCACGAGCCCTTGCCCGCCTTCCGCCGCCGGACGGCACGCACGATGATGAGCGTCACGATGCCGGCGATGAGAAGACTGATCAGGATCGTCGCAAGATTGTCGATGAGCCACTCCATGTAAAACACCTTCCTTCGTGAAAACCTTTATTTCTTCTTTGAAACCTGAACTTTTTCCGTCAGTTTCGTCGCCTCTTTGTACTTCCGGATGAACAGCATGTAGACGATGCCGCCGAGCAGGATCACCGCGAAGATCAGGCCGATAACGTTCAAGTCCCCCGTAAAGACCGAACCGATCTGGAAGACGATCAGCGAGATCACGTAGGCAAAGACCGTCTGATAGCCGATCGCGAACCAGGTCCACTTCGCGCTGTTCATCTCCCGCCGGATCGCGCCGATGGCCGCGAAGCACGGCGCGCAGAGGAGGTTGAAGATCAGGAACGAATACGCGGCCAGTTTTGTCATGCCCTCAAAATCGAGCACGCCAAAGACGCCGACGACCTCTTCTTTCGCGACAAGGCCCATGACCGTCGCGATCGTCGCCTTGATGTTGCCGAAGCCGATCGGCATGAAGATCCAGCGTACCACGTTGCCGATCATGCCGAGAATGCTGTTCTCCAGCTCCATGTCAACGTCAAACAGGAACTTCCCATCGACGACGCCGAATTTGGAACCGGCCCAGATGATGATCGAAGACAGCAGGATGATCGTGCCTGCCTTCTTGATGAAGGACCAGCCGCGCTCCCACATGGAACGGAGCACGTTCCCGACGGTCGGCCAGTGATATGCGGGGAGTTCCATGACGAACGGTGCCGGCTCACCCGCGAACATCTTCGTCTTTTTCAGCATGATGCCGGAGATGATGACGGCCGCGATGCCGATGAAATACGCGCTCGGCGCGACCCACCACGCGCCGTGGAACAGGGCCGCCGCGATGAGGGCGATGATCGGGAGCTTCGCACCGCAGGGGAT
>CAMZDH010000089.1 GCA_947305345.1 uncultured Lachnospiraceae bacterium
CGAGGAGGCGAATGCGATCAGGTCCTTCGGGTTCGCGTTCCGGTAACTGATCCGTCCCATCAGGCGTTCGAGGTCGTAGACCGGATTCAGGTATTCCCGGAGCTCCGACCGGAGGATCGGGTCGTCCTTCAGTTCTCCGACCGCTTTCTGCCGCGCGAGGATCTTTTCCCGGTCGATGAGCGGCTGCTCGATCATCTTCCGGAGCGTCCTCGCGCCCATCGCGGTCTTCGTTTTATCGAGCACCGAAAGGAGCGTTCCGTTTTTATTCTTCTCGCGGAGCGTTTCCGTGAGTTCCAGGTTCCGCCGCGTCGCGGAATCAAGGATCATAAAATCATTTCTTGAATAGACCTCGAGCCGGTTCACGTGCTGAAGGCTGTTCTTCTGCGTATCCAGAAGATACTGCAGAAGCGCGCCCGCGGCGATCGTACCTGCCGGCAGGGCCGCGATGCCGAGGCTTTCCAGTGAGGCGACTCCGAAATGGCGGAGCAGGACGTCGCGTGCGGCATCGTATTTAAAGATCTTCTCCGGAAGCTCCGAAGAAGCGAAATTCATTTTTTCCTGCTTCGGTCTTAAATCCGCGCCGGAGACGTTCAGCGGACCGTTGTAGACGATTTCTGACGGCTGAAAGCGCGTGATCTCATCGTAAAGCGCTTCCGGCGCCGAAACTTCGGTCATCAAAAACGCGCCGGTCGTCACGTCGGCGACCGCGACGCCAAACAGCCCCTTCTCATAGGCGGCGCAGAAAATGTAATGGTACTTCGTCTCGTCAAGCGCCGTTAAGTCCGTCAGCGGTCCCGGCGTCACGACGCGGATGACCTCGCGTTTCACGAGGCCCTTCGCGAAACGAGGATCTTCCATCTGCTCCGCGATCGCGACCTTATGCCCGTTTTCCGCAAGCTTCGTTAAGTACTGATCGACCGCGTGGTACGGAACGCCGCACATCGGCGCACGCTCCTCGAGCCCGCAGTCCTTTCCGGTCAGCGTAAGCCCGAGTTCCTTCGAGCATAACAGCGCGTCGTCGAAGAAGACTTCATAGAAGTCCCCGAGCCGGTAAAGCAAAATGCAGTCTGAATATTCTTTTTTGGTTTCGAGGTATTTCGCCATCATCGGGGAAAGTGCCATCGAGAAGCCTCCGTTAAAGCCCCGTCAAACGCGGGAGCCAAGATAATAAAAGCCTTTGCATTCGTCGAGCCGCACTTGGAGGATCGACCCGATTTCCTTTTCGGTCCCCGGAAAATGCACGACCGAATTGTCCGTAAGACGCCCGGTGAGGAGCGCATGATCCTGCTGATTGATCTCTTCCGCAAGCACCGGAAGCACCTTGCCGGTGAGCTTCCCGGATTCTTCCGCGGCGATCTCCTGAACGAGTTTCAGCAGGCGGTCAAACCGCGCCTTCGCGACTTCCTCCGACACCTGATCCTCGAACGAAGCAGCCGGTGTCCCGGTCCTTTTCGAATAAAGAAACGTGAACGCGGACTGAAAGCGGACGCGGCGGACGACGTCGAGCGTCTCTTCAAAGTCGCTCTCCGTCTCGCCGGGGAATCCGACGATGATGTCCGTCGTCACCGAAATGTCCGGCACGGCCGCGCGGAGTTTTTCCACGAGCGCGAGGTACTGCGCCTTCGTATAATGCCGGTTCATGCGCTTCAGCACCGGATCGCTCCCCGACTGAAGCGGCAGGTGAAAATGGTTGCAGATCTTCTTCGACCGCCCCATGACCGCAATGAGTTCGTCCGAAAGGTCCTTCGGATGCGACGTCATGAAACGGATCCTTTCAATGCCGCCGATCTTTTCGACTTCTTCCAAAAGCGCCGCGAACGACGTCGGGCGTTCCAGCCCTTTCCCGTAGGAATTGACGTTCTGGCCGAGAAGCATGACTTCCCTGACGCCGTCATGCGCCAACCCCCGGATCTCCTCCAGGATCTCTTCCGGCTCCCGCGAACGCTCGCGGCCGCGCACGTACGGCACGATGCAGTAGCTGCAGAAATTGTTGCAGCCGAACATGATGTTCACGCCGGCCTTGAACGGATACTTCCGGATCGCCGGCAGGTCTTCGACGATCTCGTCGGTCCCTTCCCAGACGTCGACGATCATGCCCTTTTCAGTCTCCGTGCGGTACAGAAGTTCCGCGAGTTTAAATAAATTGTGCGTCCCGAAAACGAGGCGGACGAACGAATACTTCTGCCGCACCAGCGCGACCTCGTCGGGCTCCTGCATCATGCATCCGCAGATCGCGATCTTCATGTCCGGGTTCGAGGTCTTTTTCTCGTGATAGAGTTTTCCGAGATGACCGTAGACCTTGAGATTCGCGTTTTCACGGACCGTGCAGGTATTGTAAAGCACGAGATCCGCGTCCTCTTCACGGTCGGCTTTTTCGTAGCCGATCTCCGTCAGTATGCCCGCGAACTTTTCAGAATCGCGCGCGTTCATCTGGCAGCCGAAGGTCTCGATATGAAAGGTGAGCTTCCTCCCCTTTTCCAGTTCCTGCTTTTTCAGAATCTCCTGCGTCAGGCGGATGTATTCGCGCTGTCTCAGGGCTTCTTCACGGTCTGACCTCATTCGGCCCTCACTCTACGGTAAACTCTGTCATGTACTGCCCGCCGATCAGCACAGGAGAATCAAATTTCACCGTGATGCTGTACTTGGAATCGGCTTTCTTGATGAACAACAGCGACCCCTCGACCGCTTCGCTCTGGTTCCAGAATTCAAAATGCGCGGCGCCGAACGCGTCGTATTTCGCGATCACATTGTCGAGAACCGGCGTCCTGACGTCGCCGCTGAAGGTCGAGATCGAAAACGCGACATGATTGCCGTCTTCCGTGAGGATTCTGACGAGGATCCCGGAGGTTCCGGAATGGCCGTAGGTGGCTTTTTTCGAAAGATCCGGCGGCAATACCGTCTCGTCCGCCTTGTAGGAAACAAAATTCGGATTGCTCGTGATGTAATATCCGTCCGCGATCCTGTACATCGGATAAGCGCCGCCCTCTTCGTCAACGAAGATCTTCGAAACGACCTCGAACGAGCCCGATTTGTGCACGATATTACCCGGGGCGTCGGACGCGTCGAACTTCGGGAGTTTATGAAACGTGATGCCCTCGTTGTCCTTTCCGGCCTTGATGATCGTGAGAAGCCCCGCTTCCGGGATCGCTTCGCCGACGACCGGATAGACGTGCGGCTCCTCCGGGGTGAGTGCACGGATCGTGTATTTGACGTCTTCCGTAAGATCTTCCTCCGTGGTTTCTTCCGTCTCGATCGGCGAGATCAGCACGCCCTGAATCAGCGCGTCCGCGCCTTTTCCGAACAAAAGATAGAAAAAGACGACGAGCAGCGCGGCCGCGATGAGCGAGAGGATGGAAAACGCGATTGTAAATCCTTTGCTTTTAAACATCATGACTCCTCGGCTTTGAGATCCCGCATCCAGTTTTTCGCAAGCATCACCCAGACCGATGCACTCGGAACGACCTTACTTTCCTCCACGGTCGTCTCCTCGGTCGCAAGCGACAGTCCGTGCGGTCCTTTTCTGAAAAGGTGCGCTTCAACGTCGACGCCGGCCTTTTTCAGCGCCTCAAGATAAACGATCGTATTTTCGGGATCGACGATCTCGTCGGTCATCGTCGTCCAGAGGAACGTCGGCGGCACGTTGGCATCCACTTGTTTTTCCAAAGAATTCAGTTCGAAGTACTCTTCCGGCAGGCCGCTGAGAAGATTCCGGAACGTTCCCTGCTTCGGCGATACTTCCGTCGAGATCACGGGATAGCCGAGAATGCAGCCGTTCGGCTGAATGGCTTCATCGGTCGTATTGAGCGAATCCGCGAGGAAACCTTTGCTCCACATCGTCGAAAGCGATGCGCAAAGATGCCCGCCCGCCGAAAAGCCGGCGAGGAAAATGCGGTCCGGCGCGATATGCCATTCCGCGGCATGCTCCCGGACGGCCTTGACGGAAAGCGCAAGCTCTAAAAGCGCCATCGGAAAGACCGCGGGCTTGACGGAATAACGCAGCACGAACGTCTGGCAGCCGGAAGCCGCAAACTGCATGGCGATCGGGTCGCCTTCCCTGCGGGAAACAAAGGAATACCCGCCGCCGGGCACAACGATCACGGCATCCCGAAGCGGCTGTGTCTCGGGCTTCCCGGTCCAGTCGTCGTCCTGAAGATATGCGGAAAGATAGGGATGCGGTTCCGCTTCCGGCTTCACCCCCGCTTTTTCATAATCCACGCTCAAATTGATCCTGCCAAGCCGCATGATACGCCCTC
>CAMZDH010000090.1 GCA_947305345.1 uncultured Lachnospiraceae bacterium
GTGCCGCCGAGCGCGAAGGAACTGTATAACCGCCTCGTCAAACGCGGCACCGAGACGCGCGACGAGGTGCTCCGCCGCATGAAACGGTCCCTTGAGGAGACTGAATACATGGTCCGGTACGATTTCGTCAAGGAGAATGACGACCTCGACCGCTGCGTGAACGAGATCCACGTTTTGTTCGACCGTGAAAAGAAGATCATGAACGCGCGCGCAAATACCGCGGCGCGCTTGAAAAACGAATTAGAAACCATCATCAGGGAGGAAGGATAAAGATGTTACATCCGTCATACAAGGAACTGCTGGAGCGCATCAATGAGACGAAGCCCGAGGATTCACCGCAGATGACGAGCCGCTACACGCTGGTCATCGCGGCGGCAAAACGCGCCCGTCAGATCAATTCGGGTTCGGAGCCGCTCGTCGACATCCGGGAGCAGGACCGTCCGAGCACGCGGAACCTTTCGATCGCCGTCAGCGAGATGAATCTGGGCAAAGTCCATCTTTTAGGCGAGGAAGCCAGGGCCGCGGAAGAAACCGAAGAAGCGGAAGGCGGCGAAGAAGCGGCGGAAGCGTCTGAGGAACCTGCGGACGAGAACGTACAGTGAAGATCTTTTTTCTTTCCCTGGGCTGCGATAAGAACCTCTGCGATTCGGAACACATGCTGAAACTCCTTGTCGATGCAGGTCACGCATTCACCGACTTGGAAGCGGAAGCGGACGTTGCGATCGTCAACACCTGTTCCTTCATCGGCGACGCGAAGGAGGAAAGCATTTCCGAGATCTTCAGGCTTGCGGCATACAAAAAGACCGGTAGCCTGAAGGCGCTGATCGCGACCGGCTGTCTCGCCGAACGCTATCAGGAAGAGATCATGGAAGCGATCCCGGAGCTTGACGCGTGTCTCGGCATCAACGACTGGGACAGGATCGCGGAGCTCGTTGAAAAGGCGAATGCCGGCGAAAAAGCCGCATTTTTCTCCAAACCGTACCGGAACCCTGTCGGAACCGGCAGGAGCGGACGGACCATCCGTCACACCGCCTATTTAAAGATCGCGGAAGGGTGCGACAAACATTGTACCTACTGCATCATTCCGAAGATCCGCGGCCCTTACCGTTCGATCCCGATGGAATCGCTGATCAAGGAAGCGGAAGATCTTTCGGAAGACGGCGCGCGGGAGCTGATCCTCGTCGCGCAGGAGACGACGCTTTACGGCACCGATCTTTACGGACGGAAAATGCTGCCGGCGCTTCTGGAAAAGCTTTCAGAACTCCCGAACATCCATTGGATCCGAATCCTTTATTGCTATCCGGAAGAGATCACGGACGAGCTCGTCGAAGCGGTCTCGCGGCTCGAAAAAGTCGTTCCGTATCTGGACCTTCCGGTGCAGCACGGGGCCGATACGGTCTTAAAACGCATGAACCGGAAGACCACTCGGAAGGAGATTCTGAAAACCATCCGGACGCTCCGGAAACGGATCCCCGGAATCGCGCTCCGGACCACGCTGATCACCGGCTTCCCCGGCGAGACCGAAGAGGAGTTTGAAGCATTAAAATCGTTCGTCGAAGAAGCGCGGTTCGACCGCCTCGGCGTCTTTCCGTATTCGAGGGAAGAGGGAACGCCCGCTTATTCGATGAAGCCCGCGGTCCCGAAACGGCTCCGCGAAAAACGGCGCCGGGAGATCATGAAACTCCAGCAGGGGATCGCCTTTGAGATCGCGAAAAAACGCGTCGGAGAAACCGTCGAAGCGATCGTCGAAGGCATGGTGAGCGGCGAAGAAGGCGTTTACGTCTGCCGTACCGCTTTGGATGCGCCCGACGTCGACGGATATCTCTTTGTAAAGAGTGAAGGACCGCTCCTCAGCGGCGATTTCATTACCGCGCGGGTGACGGGCGCAAAGGAATATGACTTAACAGGAGAACTCATCGGATGAATCTGCCAAACCGACTTACAATCTTACGCGTCTGCCTGATCCCGGTCTTTGTCGCGCTGGTGCTTCTGGAAAAAGCGTTCTGGTGGAGCAATCTCGCTGCGGTCGCGGTGTTTCTCGCGGCCTGCGTGACCGACTTTTTTGACGGCCGGATCGCCCGTAAATACAATATGGTCACGAACTTCGGAAAGTTCATGGATCCGTTGGCAGATAAGCTTCTCGTCTGTTCCGCGTTGATCTGCCTCGTGTATTTAGAGCGGATCCCGACCTGGGTCGTGATCCTCATTGTTGCCAGGGAATTCATCATCAGCGGCTTTCGGCTCGTCGCCTCGGAACAGGGGATCGTCCTGGCCGCGTCCAAACTTGCGAAGGTGAAGACCTTCGTGCAGATGGTCATGGTCGTCGCGCTCGTGCTGAACCTTCAGCTGTATGCAGGCCTCGCGCCTTGGCTCGGATTCCTGAAATACGCGTATATTCTGGAACAGGTGCTGATCTATGCGGCGCTCGTACTGACGGTGGTCTCTCTCATCGAATATCTTGTGAAGAACTGGAACATCATGAAAGGACAGATGTGACCGATGAGATTCGCGGAGCCCTTATTCTTAAGCGATTCCGTCCGGGCATATGAGCCCCGGCGCCTTCGTGTGAAAGGACATCCCGCCCATCTCGATCCGTATTACGTCCTGACGGTCTCGAAGGACAGTCCTGGCCTGTTTTCGTATTATCCGCCGAAACAGCTGAAAAAGCCGTATTACGAGACTTCGGACGATCTCGTGATCGGGCTTGCGTTCACGGAAGAAGAGGCGAAGGCCCTGTCCGTCAGGATCCTGAATGCGACGTTTCAGGCGCGGGGAGATTACGACGTCCGTTCGTATTTTGAAGGAGCGGGCAGCGCGTCATGAACATCGTGCTGCTGATCCTCAAGATCCTCGGACTCACGCTTGCCGGCATCGCAGCGCTGGTGCTTTTGCTTCTGCTTCTTCTTTTGTTCGTGCCGTTCCGTTACCGCGCGCGCGTCCTGAAACAGGAGCAGCCGCTGTCCGGCGAAGCCCGTCTGACCTGGCTTCTCCACGCCGTGACCCTTAGGTACGTGATTTCGGAAGAGAAGAATGCGCCAGAGCTTCGCATCTTCGGGGTTTTTAAGAAAGAACTGAAGTTCGAAGAGCGTAAGACGGCGGAAAAAGAACCGGAAGCGCAACCTGAGAAAAAAGAAAAGAAATCTTTGACGGAGCGCTGGGAAGCGCTGAAGGAGAATCTCCATAAGCTGGAAGGCTTTACGGAGGACGGCCGCATCCAGGACGCATTCTCGTTCCTCTATCGGAAACTCGGGTCGTTCCTGAAGGCCGTCGCGCCGAAGAAACTCAAAGGATACGCAGAGTTCGGGCTTTCGTCTCCGTATTCGACGGCCATGCTGACGGTCGCTCTGACGACACTGTTCCCGCTTTACGGTGATTCGGTCCGGGTGCTTCCGGACATGCAGGAGGAAAAACTCGACTGTGACTTCAAGGTCCTGGGGCGCGTCTTTCTGTTTCGGATCGCGTTTATCGGATTATCCGTCATTCTCAACCGGAACGTCCGGTACCTGATCCGTACCTATCAACACAACTTCGGAAATAGGAAGGAGCATTGAACCATGTCTGAAAATCAATTCAACGAGTCGATCCGCGAGCTTTTGAAAGGGCTTGACGGCTTTGTCACCTCGAAGACCGTGATCGGCGATCCGATCACCGTCAATGAGACCGTGATCATCCCGTTCATGGAGGTCCAGATGGGCGTCGGCGCAGGCGCGTATACGAAAAAAGGTCAGGGCACGGCAGGCGCGCTCGGCGCGAAGCTCGCTCCGACGGCGATCCTGATCATCCAGAACGGCAGCTGCCGGCTGATCAACGTCAAGAATCAGGATACGGTGCTCCGCGTGCTCGACATGGTGCCCGCAGTCGTTGACAAGCTGAAGGGGCTTCGCGTCAGGGAAGATCCGGAGGTGACGAAAAAGGTCGAAGAGATCCTGTCTCCGGAAGAAACCACGCCCTCCGAAGCATGATCCCGTGAACAGGCTGCCGATACGATCGATCCGGCAGCCTGTTTTTTATATTGCGTTTTGCAAACAAACGGTTCCGAGTTTTCGGGAAACGCATACAAAGCGGATTTCTTATGAGAGAATGCCTGTATTTTTTTTGCGGTTTTCCTGCTTTTTCAGTGGACGCCGAGCTGAAAAAATCTTACACTGGATCTGCAAAAACCAGTTGACAGAGGCGGAAAAACAGCGTATATTGTCAATAGGCGAACAAATG
>CAMZDH010000091.1 GCA_947305345.1 uncultured Lachnospiraceae bacterium
TTGACCTCCCGATCGCGGTCTCGATCCTCGTCTCGATCGGTGTATTGCCGCAGGAAAACGTCGATCCGTACAGCTTCTTCGGGGAACTTTCGCTCGATGGAAAGGTGCGGCCGATCCACGGGACTCTTTCGCACGTGATCCTTGCGAGAGAAAGTCAAAAGAAAGGCGCTGTCGTGCCGTTTGAGAACGCGGCGGAGGCCGCGGTGTTCCGGGACTTCCCGGTCTACGGGGTCCGGACGCTTTCGGAGCTCGTCGCGTTTCTCTTGGATCCGTCGGCGTTGACGCGCGTGGAATCAGCGGAAGAAGCGGATCCGCCGGTCGTATCGCATCCGGATTTCTCCGACGTTTTCGGCCAGGAAAGCGTCAAACGCGCGGCGGCGGTCGCGTCAGCCGGCATGCACGGGTTTCTGATGATCGGTCCGCCCGGTTCCGGAAAGACCCTGACCGCACGCCGGATTCCGACGATCATGCCTCCGCTCACGGAAGCAGAGCGGATCGAATGCACGAAGATCCATTCCGTCGCAGGGATTCTTCCGCCCGGTGCGGGTCTTGTGACGGAGCGGCCGTACCGCGCCCCGCATCACACAGTGAGCGCGAATGCGCTGGTCGGCGGCGGCATGTTCCCGAAGCCCGGCGAAATGTCGCTTGCGCACAACGGCGTCCTGTTTCTCGATGAGCTGCCGGAGTTCTCCAAATCGACCCTGGAGGTCATGCGGCAGCCATTGGAGGACCGGAAAGTCGTGATCTCCAGGGTGCACGGATCCTACGTGTTTCCGACCCGCGTCATGCTGGTCCTCGCAATGAATCCCTGCAGGTGCGGGTACTATCCGGACCGCAATAAATGCCGCTGCTCGGAGGCGGAAGTCCATGCGTATCTCTCGCGGATCTCACGGCCGCTTTTAGACCGCGTGGACATTCTGAAAGAGGTGCCCCGCGTGCCGGCGGAAAGCCTTGGCGGGACGCCGGACGGACGATCCTCTGAAGACCTCCGGAAGCAGGTGATCGCCGCGTGGAACATTCAGAAAGACCGCTACCGGAGCGACGGGATCCTGTTCAATTCCGAACTCGAAGGGAAGCTCCTCCGGAAATACTGCGCGCTCGATGCGACCGGACGCGCGCTCCTGAAGGACGCGTTCGAAAAACTGAATCTTTCTGCCCGGGCACACGATCGCATTTTAAAGGTCGCGCGGACGATCGCGGATCTCTCGGGAGGCGGCCGCATTACGGAAGCGCACCTTCTGGAAGCCATCAGTTACAGGACAGTCGGGGAAAAGTTCTGGAGGGGCATCTGATGGATCAAAGGACGTCTTATTATCTGTTGTCGCATCTTACGCTGTTTTCGGTAAAAAAACTCCGAGCTCTGATTGCTTATTTCGGGGACGCTGAAACGCTTGCGGCGCTTCCGACTTCCGATCTTTACGCCTCCAGGCTTACATTTTCCCCGCTTGAAATCGACTGCTTCGAAGCGATGAAACGGATCGAAGGACCGGACGAAGCGCTGGAAAATGCGAAGAAACGGGGCATCCGTTTTATAACGGAGGAAGAGAAGACGTATCCAAAGCGCCTGAAATGGATCGAAGACGCGCCGCTGTCGATCTACGTCCGTGGTGCACTCCCTGAAGAGGGTGAAAAGAGCGCAGGGATCGTCGGCGCGAGAAGATGCACGGGCTACGGAAAAGAGAGCGCGTTTTATTTCGGAGAGACGTTGTCAAACGCCGGCGTCAACGTCGTTTCCGGCATGGCGCTCGGCATCGACGGGTATGCGGGAAGAGGCGCGTTGTCTCGTAAAAACAAGTCTTTTGCGGTGCTGGGCGGCGGGGTGGACGTCTGTTATCCCCGTGAAAACATCGATCTTTACGAGCGCCTGCTGACAGATGGCGGAATCGTTTCGGAACGGCCGCCGGGGTATCCGCCGAAGCCTTTTGATTTTCCCCGGAGAAACCGCCTGATCGCCGGGCTCTCCGACGTGCTTCTCGTGATCGAAGCCGCGGAAAAATCCGGGTCCTTCATCACTGCAAACCTCGCGCTCGAGCAGAACAAGGAGGTCTTCGCGCTCCCGGGTCGGGTGACGGACCCGATCAGCCGCGGATGCAACCTCTTGATCCGGAGCGGCGCCGAGATCCTGACCTGCCCGGAGGACGTGCTGCAGTACCTTGGCGTGAAGGTCCGGCATGACCGTCCTCCGAAGCCTTCCTTCACCCTTTCTAAGGAGGAAAACGCGGTCTTTCAGCTGCTGACGACGGATGAACGGACCATTGAGGAACTGATGGAAAAGAGCGGCTATCCGGTCTCCGAACTGCTGCCGGTGCTGGTCCGTCTTGAGATTCTCGGCGCGGTAAAAAAGGGCTCGTCCGGTGGGTACTTCCGGGCGTGATCGGTCCTCATTTTCATGCAGACAGCCCGCTTCGCGTTCAAAACACGATTTTCCAGACAAAAGTCTTTGATATTTGATCCTGTTAATGCTATAATAAAAAGCCGATAAGACCGGCAGCGGCAGAATGGTTCAGAAAGGGATCCATCGATGGCGAAGAAACGTCAAGACAGTAAATTTTACAAGTTTGTAGATACCTATCTGATGTGGCCCTTCGGCGTCATCGGCATCCTCGGGTCGATGTACGCGGTCTGGCTGCAGTCCGGCGGCATTTCCTATGCGTCCGGCAATGCGGTGGTCACACAGGGGTTTTATTACATCAACTTCCTGCTGGCCTTTTTCGTGCTCCTTCTCACCGCGATCGGCGGATACGCGATCAACGAATACTTTAAGACCGAAGCGAAGAAGAGCAGCGAATACAGGAAACTCACCACCAGAGATTTTCTTCATACGTCACGCATGTATATCATTCTGATCCTCATCGCCGCGCTTTCCGCGTTTTTGTCTTCGACGGTCCTTTGGGTGCTGATCGGCGCCGGCGCCATGATGTTCGGCGGTTCCGGCCTGATCTGCTTTAAGATCTGGCAGCTCCGCGAGGGGAAATTTTCGGAGAAGGAGGCCGGGTCCGAGTCATGACCGAGCAGGAATGCGATAAAGTACTGGAAGCGGCCGCGGAAGCAGGCGTCATCCTGCTCCGGTGCGGCGCTGAGGTGCGGCGCGTCGAGGATACCGTGAAGCGCATCTGCAGCGCGTACGGCATGCGGGTGCAGAATCAGGTTTATTCCCTGACGAACGCAGTGATGATCTCCTTTGACGATCCCGAGGCGGACATCCATCTGTCCAGGATCATCGAAGTGCCGATTGAAACAATGCGCTTGAACCAGTTGGTCCACTTGAACCAGATCTCCCGGGACATCGCGTCCGGAAAGTATTCGATCGACGAAGCCCTGGAAAAGATCCGCGCGGTCGGCGAAGAAAAGGACACGCCGTTCTGGCTAAAGCTCATTGCGGCCGCCATGGCCTCGTTCTGCTTCGGACTCATGTTCGGCGCGAACTGGCTGGAAGCCCTGATCGCGATGGTCGCGGGTCCTGCGGCATTGTGCGTCGCAACGGTGCCCGGCCGGCGCCTTTCGAAGATCATTCTGAATGTGCTCTGCGGCATCGTGATCGCGCTGTTCGCTTTTCTGGTTCCATTGTATTTGAGGGTACCGTTTGAAGTCTCCTCGACGCGCATCATGCTCGGCGCGATGATGCCGCTCGTTCCGGGACTCGCATTCATGAACAGTTTCCGCGATTTCGCGAACGGCGACTACCTTTCGGGGACGGTCCGCATTCTGGACGCGATCCTCGTCGGCGCGAGCATTGCGGCCGGCGCCGCGATCACGCTGAAGGTGCTCAGCTGGATCTTAGGAGGTGCGCTGTGAAAGACTTCCTCCTCTCGTTCGGTTTCCAGCTTCTGATCTCGTATGTGGCGACCGTTGCCTTTTCGTTGATCTTTCAGATCCCGAAAAAATACCTGCCGATCTCCGGTATTCCCGGGGCGCTCGGGTGGCTTGCGTTTTATTTCCTGAAACCCGTTGCGGGACTGGCGCTTTCGATGCTCGCCGGCGCGATCGTGATGACGCTGACGGCCAGGATCCTGGCGGTCATCCTGCTTTGTCCCTTTACGGTATTCCTGGTCTCCGGCATGATGCCGCTCGTACCGGGAAGCGCCGTTTTCCTGACGGTTTATCACCTGCTGCGGCGGGAATTTGAAGCGAGCGGAGAGAAGGCGCTGGAGACCCTTCTCACCTGCGGCGCGATCCTCCTTGGCATCGCGATCGTTTCCGTGATCCC
>CAMZDH010000092.1 GCA_947305345.1 uncultured Lachnospiraceae bacterium
CGCCCTTGATCTTTCGCGTCAGCCGCTGCATGTACGGATCCACGTGAATACCCATCCGGTCCGAAATGATCTCGGCGTAGATCTCACTGCGATACCGTACCGCCTCGTCGACGCAGACGCCGCGGCATTCCGGATACTTCGGAAGGTCGCCGGTCGCGTTCGTGTGATGCGTGCCGATGCAGAGGCCGTACGGGATCAGCGCCTCGACCTGCTGCGGCGTCGCCTCGCTGTGGCCGGCCGCAAAACGGACGCCCGGGTTGACCTTCTTCGCGTCCTGCACGAATTCCTCAATGCGCGGTCTCTCCGGCGCGACGACCCAGACGCGGGCGTCTTTTCCGGCCTGCTCCAGGATCGGCATATAATCTTCTCTCCGGATCGGGCCGACCCAGGGGTTGTTCTCCCGGTCCGCGCCGAATTTCGGGTTCATATAAGGCGCTTCCGTATAGAAGCCGCCGATGACCGCGCCCTCGGGCTTCTTCATCGCCTCCTGCATGCGCTTGAAGTTCTGGATCAGCTCTTCCTTCGTCATGCTGAAGTAGATCGTCGGCAGCACGGTCGTCGTGCCGTAATCGAGGGTCTCCAGACAGGCCGCCTCCGGCTCGTCATAGAACCAGTGCTTTCCGGCCGAGTGGTTGTGGATATCGACAAGACCGGGCATCGTGTAGAGTCCTTTGGCGTCGACGATCTCACAGCCCGTAAAGTCCGGTGCTTTCCGCATTTCCCCGAAGGACGCGATCTTCCCGTCCTCCGCGATGAGGTATGCCTCCGGCATGAAATGATCCCTCAAAACCAGTTCCGTATTGATGATTGCCAGCTTCATTGAAATGCCTCCTGTGATGCACTTTGCGGCTTACGTCTGCTGCCCTGCCAAAGCGCTTTTTATACCTGTTTCATTGTATCAACATTGCCGCGCGATTTCAATGAAAACTTTGAAATACCCGCTTCGTGTCGGAATAGAGCGTGATGCCTTTGAAATGCGCTTCGGACGCATGACCTACGCCGCCCGGGAATGCATTGATCCGGACGCAGCGGAAAGAGCAGAACGAGAACTTCGGCTTGTATTCCTGATCGCCGTCTCTGCAGACATAATAGAAACGAAAGTTGAGGTTGCGGAAATTGCCGTCACGGCCGAGCGCTTTGCCAAACGAAAGGTCGACGGTTTCCCCCGCCTTCGCGCCCTTCAGGGTCAGTTTGACATATCCCGTGATCTCCTCCCCGAAATCGAGAACCGTTTCGCCTTCCGGCGTCCGGAGCACGCGGACCGGCGATAAGATTTCATGTTCCCGGAGGATCCCGCCCTCAGTCGGAACGATCGCGGCGCCGGAGCCCCGGGTCTTCTCCGCTTTCGAAAAGAACCGGAGGCCTCTCGTAGCGTCGCAGACTTCGCCCTCGTAAATACCGTTCAAAACGACCGGTCCCTCGAAGACATCCCAGGTCTCGTCAGTACCGGTCGCTTCCTTGTGACCGTCCTCGTATTCAATGCGTAACTGCGCCATCAGGCACACGGCCGTTTCGTTAGACCACCCTCTCCCGACCGTGACCTCGAGCCGGTTTTCTTTGCCGACCCTGTAAAGATCCGTCACGTCGTATTCCTGCGCCTGCACGCGCTGACCGCAGATACAGCCCGGCGCGAAAATGAGATCGCCAACGCGCTGACCGTTCATCACGGCCTCGTAAACGCCTTCCGCTGTAATATAGAGCAAGACCTTCCGGACCTTCCGCGCATCTTCCGGAAGGGTCTTCACATAGACCGGCGTCCTTTCGCCGAACGAAAGCGGCGCCTTGATCCAGCGGCCGGCCCAGAGGATCAGCGAGCCGTCCGAGCGTCTTGAAAACTCCTTCGGAATGTAGAGTTCCTCTCCCGGATTGTATTTCCATTCCGTCCGTTTCCAGACCTTTCGTTCGCCGGGGTGATACGGGAACTCAAAGACGCTCGTCCCGTCGGAAAAGTCGAAGTATTCCTTCGACCGCTGTTTTAAAAGATCCGTCCAATCCCTGCGGTAGCCAGGGCCCTCGACGGGCGCCGGGCAGAGGCAGGTCACCGGATGAAGATAAGAAACGAGCTCCTCCCAGACGTTGTGTCCGTGATGCAGGACCGAGAAGAAATCGAACGCAGCAAATTCCGGACGGTAAGCACTCTGAAGGAGCTCGATGCAGCCTTGGTCGCCGTCTCCTCCGAGCATGACGGTCTGGCCCCCGATCGTGAGGAGCGTCCAGATCGAACTGTCGTTGAAATCGCCGGCATATGTCACGAAGGGCACGTCCATGTGGCTGACCGCAATGTCGACCGTAATGTCGTCAAAATAATAGCGGTCCCCGGTGTGCGGGCGGTAGACCGGCGTCGGATGACCGCCCGAATTTTTCACAAGCTTCAGCGTCTTCCGCATTTTCCAAATGCAGTCCCGGACCCGGACGTCGAGCGCAAGCGGGAGTTCTCCCGGGATCGCGTAGTAAAAGCCTTCGATCGAGACACGGTCCGCATACTCCGGACGCGCGAGGAAGCCGTTGAAGCAGCCGACGTGGTCGGGATGCGCATGCGTCAAAAACCACCCCTCGATGACCGGTTTTTCGCCCGATGGTGCCAGTTCTTCGAGGTAGTCGAGCAGATACGGCAGATCCCAGTGAAACGCGCCGTCGCTGATCAGAAAATGCCCGTTTTTCAATTGGACGACGAACGAATTGCCGGTCCTGAAAAGCTCCATCATATGAAGTGTCGTTTTCTTTCCGGAGATTTCGCCCTGCCGGAATTCCGGGCGGTCAAAAAGGCGCGGGGAATGCGTAAGATCAAAGCCTGCCGTAAGGTCCAGCCGCTTCATCCGGAGGAAATACGTCAGGACGACGGAATGCGTCCGCTCATCCGAAGCCTTCTCAAAGCGGCTCGTAAAGACGCTGCCTTCGAGGCCTTCCAGCCGGTCATACACACACGAAAAGCCGGCGGACTTCAGTACATTCTGATACGCTTCGTAATCGCGTTTTTCAACGTCGTAAAAGCAATCCGTATAGAAGCCCTCGCCGGAAGAACACCCGGCTTCCGAAAGCGTTGCGTTCTTTGACGGGCGTTCCGGATTCACGAGCCGGCCGAACGACGGCGGCGGGATCTTGGAAAACGCCTCCTCTTTCGTCCAGGGCGCGTCAAAGAGCGCCCTGGACCCTGTCAGAATGATCCGCTTCGACGGGATCGCGTAATGCAGGGAATAAAGGCATCCGTTCTTCTCATAGACCGCGAAATAACGGCTTCCCCGAAGCGGTCCGTCGAGTTTTTCCCTCAGTGTGATGCCCGCATTTTCGATCGCGTCCATATAGGCGAGGCAGTCTTCCGTCTCGACAAGATAATAGGACTTCGCGTACGTTTCAGCGCCCCAGGAAACGTATCCAGGCTCTTCGCCCGCTTTGACCGGAAACTTCGGGAATCCGTCAAAGATCTCCTGTGCCTTCTTTTCTTCCAATGCGTCCATGCCGGCTCCTGATGTAGCTCGCGGATGCTTACTGATCCTCTCTCGGAAGACCGTAATATCCGGAGACGCCGATCGTATTCCAACGCCTCCGGATATTATATTACCATCTGATAGATTATATTTCAAATGTTTCAGTTCATCTTGCCGGCTGCCGCGTCCGGATCGAAGATCTTATTCGCCTGCTCGTCCGTCAGCGTGATGCCGAAGACGTCCTTGTAGTAGGCCTTGGTGTACTCAGTGATGTCGATATCCTCAAAGGCTTCCGGATAAGCGGCTTTCGCGAGCCAGTACAGCGCGATCGGGGAATCCACGCCCGAGGTGTAGGAGCGGTACATGCCAAGCGGCATCTTGTAGACGCGCTTGTTCTGAACGGCCTTCACCGGGCTCCAGTCATAGGTGCCGATTTTGTTTTCGTAGATGTCGTCCGCGGATGCGGTCGTGAAGTTCGTGACAAACAGAATGTCCGGATCCATCACGTAGATCTCTTCCATGCTGACCGGCAGCGAGTTCGCTTCGGTCTTTTCGGTCACGGTGTTCTCGACGCCGATCGCCTCGCTCCACCAGGCGCCGAACGACGGCTTGCCGTTCACCAGCACCTGCTTGTCCGTATACTGGAACAGGAACAATGCTTTCTTCTTGTCTTCGATCTTCTCGACGCGCGCCTTGACGTCTGCAAGAGCCTTCTCGCCGTATTCCTTC
>CAMZDH010000093.1 GCA_947305345.1 uncultured Lachnospiraceae bacterium
ACTGAAAGACGTGCAGCTCGTAAAAGCCGATGCTTTTCACGAATTCATAAGACGACCGGAACGCTTCTTCCGTCTCTCCCGGGAAGCCGACGATGACGTCCGTCGTGATCGCGGGGTCGTCAAAATACCGCCGGAGGATTGCGCACCCCGCGCGGTATTCTTCCGGCGTATAATGCCGGTTCATGCGCTTTAAGGTCTCTTCGTCCCCGCTCTGGAGCGACAGGTGAAAATGCGGGCAAATCGACGGGATCTTCGAAAGTTCCGCGGCAAATGCTTCGGTCACGATCCGCGGCTCCAGGGACCCGAGACGGATCCTTTCGACGCCGGGGACGGAGGCGACTGCCCGGATGAGGTCCAGAAGCATCACTACATTCTCCTTCGTGGAAAGGTCCTGGCCGTAGGAAGACAGGTGGATGCCGGAGAGCACGAACTCCCGGATGCCCTGCCGTGAAAGCGCCTCGACTTCCTTAAGAACGTCGGGGATCGCCTTACTCCGCACCCTTCCTCGGACGTAAGGGATGATGCAGTAACTGCAGAACTGGTTGCAGCCGTCCTGCACCTTCAGGTCTGCCCGCGTATGGTCAAAGACCGCAGTCAGCGTTTCTTCCGTGTACTTTGAGACCCGGCCGATGTCGATCCGGACCGGCACCGTGCCGTCCTTCAGGAACGCGGCCAGGATCTCACCGCAGTGCTTCTTTTCTTCATTTCCGAGGATCAGGTCGACGCCGGTCGAAAGCAGCGCTTCCGCTTCCTCCGCCTCCGCGTAGCAGCCGCAGGCGACGACGAGCGCCTTCGGATTCGCCTTCCGCGCGCGGTGAAGCATCTGACGAGACTTCCGGTCCGCGATGTTCGTGACGGAACAGGTGTTGACGACGTAAACGTCCGCCTCCTCCTGAAAGCCGACGACATCAGCGCCGAGGGCACGGACTTCTTCCGTCATGACTCCGGTTTCATAGAGATTCACTTTGCAGCCGAGCGTATGGAACGCTACGCGCACACCTTCGAGTGACATGCTTGACTTTTCTTCTTTGCTATCTTAAAATATGCCCGTGAAAAACAACAGGAGGTGCTGATCATGACAACCGTCAAAATATCGCTGAATTCCATCGATAAAGTCAAATCGTTCGTCAATGACCTGACGAAATTCGATTCTGATTTTGACCTCGCGTCCGGACGTTACGTCATCGACGCCAAATCCATCATGGGCATTTTCTCGCTGGACCTTTCAAAACCGCTCGACTGCGTGATCCATTCCGAGGACGACCTCGAGGAAATCCTGGATGTTTTAGCGCCTTATACCGTCAAATAAGCCGCTCTCCCGGCAAGATCCGCGCCCCGCTTCCGGGGCGCTTTTTTTACAGTTTTTTGTCGCAGCAGAGGATCACCTCGTCCCCTGCGACCGCCTGCTCGACCAATGCGTCGATCACGCCGGAAAGCAGCGTCTCCGAGGCTTCGATGTCTGCGATCTCCGGCTTCGTGACCGGATGCTTCGCGACAAAGATCGTGCAACAGTCTTCGTAAGGCAGGATCGAGGTCTCAAATGTGCCGATCTCCTTCGCGAGGTCGACGATCTCCTGCTTGTCGTCCCCGATGAGCGGCCGAAACACCGGCATCCCCGCGACCGCATCCGTACAGTAAAGCGCGTGCATCGTCTGCGACGCGACCTGCCCGATCGATTCGCCGGTAATGAGCGCCTGGCAGCCGTTCTGCCGTGCCAGGATCTCGGCGATCCGCATCATGTAGCGGCGCATGATCACGGTCAGCTCGTCGTGCGGACATTTCTCGTAGATCGCGAGCTGGATGTCCGTGAAGTTGATGACGTGGAGATGGATCGGTCCGGTATAACGGGAAAGAAGCTTCGCGAGGTCCACGACCTTTTCCTTCGCGCGGTCCGTCGTATACGGCGGCGCGTGAAAATAGACCGCGTCGATGTAAACGCCGCGGCGCGAGACCCTGTAGCCCGCGATCGGGGAATCGATACCGCCGGACAGTAAAAGCATGGCCTTTCCCGCACTGCCGAGCGGCATGCCGCCGGGTCCCTTGACCATGCCGCTGTAGATATCGATCGCGTCGTTCCGCACTTCGACGTGAAGTAAGACTTCCGGATCGTGTACGTCGACCGTGAGTTCGGGATACGCGCGCAGCAGCGCTTCCCCGAGGTCCGCGTTCATCTCCTGGGAGCCGACCGGAAAGGTCTTCCGGATCCGCTTCGCCTCGACCTTGAATGTCACGTGTCGGTCCGGATGCGTTTCGCCGAAATACCGGAGGACTTCCTCCTTCAGCGCCTCGTAGCCGTGATCCTCAACGCGCCTCACCGGGCAGATCCAGGAAATGCCGAACACCCGCCGGAGCGCCCTGTAGACGTCCTCCTCATCGGTCTCCGACAGCGCTTCCACATAGATCCGGCCGTTCGTCTTCGTCACGGAGAACTTCCCGCCGGTCTTTTTCAGCGCGATCCGCATCTGCTTCATCAGCGCGTCCTCAAAGAGGAAGCGGTTGTCGCCCTTCAGACCGATCTCCCCGTATTTTATGAGATAAGAATGCGTTTTCACCTTCTGTAAAACCTCCTGAGTCCCGGCAGCAGTTCCCGGATCGCCGATACTGTTTCATCGACGTCCGCTTCCGTCGTCAGGTTCGAAAGACTGAAGCGAATCGTCCCCTCCTGCCGTTCCTTCGAAAGCCCGATCGCCCCGAGCGTATGGATCTCCGACGGGTGATTCGACGCGCAGGCGGAACCGCTCGAAACGTAAATGCCCCGCTGCTCGAGCGCATGCAGGAGCACCTCGCTCCGGACGCCGAGAAACGAACATGACAAAATATGCGGCGCCGATGATTTATCATTTTTTCCGTTAATGATGGCGTCTGGGATCTCCGCGAGGTCTCCCGATAATCTCTGCTTCAGCGCATACATTCGTGCCACATTCTCGTCGATATTTTTGTAGATTTTTTCCGCTGCAAGACCAAGCCCTGCCGCACCGGGCACGTTCTCGGTGCCGGAGCGCATGCCCTTCTGCTGGCCGCCGCCGTAGATCATCGGCCGAATCTTCGAATGCGGGCTGACGTAGAGAAATCCGGTGCCTTTCGGCCCGTGGATCTTATGCCCCGAAACGGACAGAAGGTCGATATGCAGCTGATCCGGACGGATCCTGTATTTCCCGTAGGCCTGGATCGCGTCCACGTGGAACAAAACCTCCGGGTGTTCGCGGTGCAGAAACGCCCCGATCTCTTCAACGGGCTCCGCTGCGCCGATCTCGTTGTTCACGTACATGACGGAAACGAGGATCGTGTCTTCCCGGACCGCCGCTTTCAGATCCTCCAGAGACACGAGGCCGTCCTTGTCGACCGGGAGGTACGTTACCTCAAAGCCTGCGCCTTCTAAAAACTGCATCGGATTCTTGACGCTCGGATGCTCGACCGCAGTCGTAATGAGGTGCTTTCCCCGCCTCTTCTTCGCCTCCGCCGCGCCGAAGATCGCCCAGTTGTTGGACTCCGTTCCGCCTGAAGTGAAGAAAATGCAGGACGGCTCGCATTTGAGCGTCTCGGCGATCCGCGCCTTCGCCTCTTTCAAGCGCATTTCCGCGTCCATGCCTTTTTTATGGAGCGAAGCCGCATTGCCGTAATCTTCGGTCATGCAGCGGAGCACAAGACGCGCGACATCCTCGTCGACCTTCGTCGTCGCCGCATTGTCAAGATAGATCTCTCGCGTGCTTTCCGTCATGTCTTTCCGCTCCGGATCTCCAATAAATACACGAGCATCGCAAGGACGGCCGGTCCCGCGGTCTCGGTCCTTAAAATGCGTTTCCCGAGCGTGACGGTCATTGCGCCCGCCGCCTTCAGGGATTCGATCTCCTCCGGCTCAAAGCCGCCCTCCGGGCCGATGAAGACGCCGATCGACTGACCGGGGCGCAGCGCGTCAAACGCCGCATTCGTTTCGGTTGTGTTCTCTTCGCTTTCATATGGGACGATGAGGACGTCCAATCTCTTCGCGTACGCGACCGCGTCCTCAAGCGTCATCGCCTCCGTGACCTCCGGGACGAAGTTTCTGCCGGACTGTTTCGCCGCGCTCTCGGAAATTGCCCTGTAACGCTTTAATTTGCCGCTTTCCCGCGTTTTGTCCCACTTGGCCACACAACGCTT
>CAMZDH010000094.1 GCA_947305345.1 uncultured Lachnospiraceae bacterium
ATTCCCGCCTCCTTCGTGAAGCAGGCGGCGGAATACGCGCAAGGCGGCGTTAAGATCTGCACGGTCATCGGCTTCCCGAACGGCTATTCCACGACGGCCGCCAAATGCTTCGAGGCAAACGACGCCGTGAAGAACGGGGCGGACGAGATCGACATGGTCTTAAACATCGGATGGCCGAAGGACAAGCGCTACGACGACATCGTGAAAGAGCTCAACGAAGTCAAGGATGCCTGCGACGGAAAGATCTTAAAGGTCATCGTCGAGACATGTCTTCTCACTGAAGAAGAAAAGATCAAGATGTGCGAGCTCGTCTCCAGATCGAACGCGGATTTCATCAAGACTTCGACCGGCTTCTCGACCGGCGGCGCCACGTTTGACGACATCAAGCTCTTCAGCGAACACGTCACGCGCGGCACGAAGATCAAGGCGGCCGGAGGCATCTCTTCGATCGAGGACGCTGAAAAGTTCATTGAGCTCGGCGCCGACCGTCTCGGCACGAGCCGGATCGTGAAGATCGTCAAAAAGGAAAACCTTCTGTAACGCATTATCCGAAAATACGTTTTCCACAAAATACATGAAAGGAGCTGTGGCTATGGCAAAAACACCTTATCCAACGCCTCACATCAACGCGACGCCCGCGGATTTCGCGAGGACCGTCCTCATGCCGGGCGACCCGCTACGCGCGAAATTCATCGCGGAGAACTTTCTGACCGACTCAAGACTCGTCAACAACGTCCGCGGCGTGCAGGGCTATACCGGGACCTATGAAGGGACCCGCGTCTCCGTCATGGCGAGCGGCATGGGCATGCCCTCGATCGGCATCTATTCCTGGGAACTCTTCAACTTCTTCGGCGTCGACCACATCATGCGGATCGGCTCCGCGGGTTCGATCCATCCGGACGTTCACGTCCGTGACATCGTCGTCGCGGAAGGCGCCTGCACGAATTCCCGCTATGCGCATCAGTTCCATCTGCCGGGCACATTCTCGGCGATCGCGGACTATCAGATGCTTCGCACCTGCACGGACATCGCGGACAAGATGGGCGTCTGCTACCACGTCGGCAACATTCTCTCCGAAGACACCTTCTACATGGACGAGAGTTTTCTGCCCGAGGAAGAACGCGCGTTCCGCCGCTGGGCGGAAATGGGCGTCATGGCGCTCGAGATGGAAGCCGCCGCGCTCTACATGAACGCCGCGAAGGCCAAGAAAAAAGCGCTCGCGATTTGCACGATCTCCGATCACATCCTGACCGGCGAAGTGACGACCGCCGAGGAACGCCAGAACTCCTTCACCGACATGATGGAGCTCGCCTTAAAGACCGCGAAGGAGCTGGACCGCTGATGAAACGCGTATTCTTGATCGTACTGGATTCGCTCGGCATCGGCGAGGAGCCGGATGCCATGCATTTCGGAGACCGCGACTGCAACACGATGAAGCGGATCTCCGAACACCCCTGCTACCGGAACGGGCACACGCGCTCGATCGGTCTCGCGAACATCGACGGGCAGGAATACCTCGGTCCCATCGAGCGTCCGACGGGCGCGTTCGCAAGGCTCCGGGAGCGCTCCATGGGGAAGGACACGACGATCGGCCATTGGGAGATCGCCGGCATCTTCTCTCCGAAACCGCTTCCGACCTATCCGAACGGCTTTCCGAAGGAAGTCCTCGACGCGTTTGAGCAGGCGACCGGACGGAAGGCGATCTGCAACAAACCCTATTCCGGCACCGAGGTCATCAAGGACTACGGCACGGAGCACATGAAGACCGGCGCGCTCATCGTCTACACCTCTGCGGATTCGGTCTTCCAGATCGCGGCGAACGAAGCCGTCGTGCCGCTGGAGACCTTATATGAATACTGCCGTATCGCCAGGAAGATCCTGACCGGTCCTCACGCCGTCGGCCGCGTGATCGCGCGTCCCTTCGTCGGCGATTCGCCGGAGACCTTCAAAAGGACCGCGAACCGGCACGATTTCTCGCTGACGCCGCCTTCCCCGACGATGCTCGACGCGATCTCCGGCGCAGGCAAGACCGTTTATTCGATCGGCAAGATCTACGACATTTTCGCGGGCGAAGGCATCACCGAATACGTCTACACGCACGGCAACACCGAAGGCATGCAGAAGACGTTCGAGGCGCTCGACAAGGACTTCGAAGGCCTCTGCTTCACGAACCTCGTCGATTTCGACATGCTCTACGGCCACCGGCAGGACGTCGAGGGTTACGCGAAGGCGTTCGCGGAGTTCGACGCCTGGCTTCCGGCGTTCATTGAAAAAATGCGTCCGGACGACGTCCTCATGATCACCGCGGACCACGGCTGCGATCCCGGCGACAACCACACGGACCACACCCGGGAATACATTCCGCTCTTAATGTACGGAAAGAACGTCCAAACCCGGAATTTCGGCACGAGAACGACCTTTGCCGACATCGCGGCCACGGTCTGCAATTATCTTGACGTGCCTTACGAGTGTGACGGGACCGTCATGGATTTTTCGGAAAAAGCGATTTCGGACGAACTTGCCCGGGCGGCGGTCGGGGCCATGAAAAACGCCTACGTGCCGTATTCCCATTACACGGTCGGCGCAGCGCTCCTCACTGGAGACGGCGTCCTCTATACCGGATGCAACATTGAAAACGCGGCTTACGGCCCGACGAACTGCGCCGAACGGACGGCCATATTCAAAGCCGTCAGCGAAGGCAGGACCACGCTTCGCATGATCGCGGTCGCGGGCGGCAAGGACGGAGCCGTCGAAGGCCTTTTCCCGCCCTGCGGCGTCTGCCGTCAGGTGATCCGGGAATTTGCGGACGACGATCTCCCGGTGCTCCTCGTGAAAAGCGCCGTGCCGCTGGCATATGAACGGGTTACGTTAGGAGATCTTCTGCCCTACAGTTTTTCTCCGAAATTCATTCAGAAATAAGCACGGACTTGATTGGAGGATTCTGACCATGCGCATGGTGGACATCATTTTAAAGAAAAAGGCGGGCGAAGCCCTGACGGACGAGGAGATCCGCTTTTTCGTCGAGGGGATCACGGACGGGTCGATCCCGGATTATCAGGCGTCGGCGTTCTGCATGGCGGTCTGTTTTCGGGGAATGACCCCGGAAGAGACCGACGCGCTCACGCGCTGCATCGCTTCGTCCGGCGACATGCTCGACCTCTCCCGCTTCGGAGACCTCTCCTGCGACAAGCATTCGACGGGCGGCGTCGGAGACAAGACGACGCTGATCGTCGCGCCGATCGTCGCTTCGCTCGGCGGTTATCTCGCGAAAATGTCCGGCCGCGGCCTGGGGCACACCGGCGGCACCGTCGACAAGCTGGAATCGATCCCCGGCTACAATACCGCATTGTCCGAAGAAAGCTTCATGAACCAGGTGGAAACGCACCGGATCGCTGTCATCGGACAGACCGGGAACCTGACGCCCGCAGACAAAAAGCTCTATGCGCTCCGAGACGTGACCGGAACGGTCGAATCGATCCCGCTCATCACCGCGAGCATCATGGGCAAGAAGCTCGCGGCAGGTTCAAAGAACATCGTGCTCGACGTCAAAGTCGGCTCTGGCGCGTTCATGAAAACGATCGAGGACGCTTCCGTGCTCGCGGAAAAGATGGTCGAGATCGGCAAACGGAACGGCCGTCGCATCGCTGCAGTGCTCACCGACATGGATACGCCGCTCGGGACCGCGATCGGAAATGCTTTGGAGATCAAAGAAGCGATCGAAGTGCTCTCCGGCCGTCTGAAAAACGACCTCTACGAGGTGTCGATGGTGCTTTCGTCGACGCTCGTCTCGCTCGCTTTCAACATGACGCCGGAGGAAGCAAGGAAGCAGGCCGAAGAAGCGGTCGAAAGCGGCAGGGCCTTCCGGAAAATGCAGGAATGGGTCGAAGCCCAGGGCGGCGACGTCTCTTACATTCAGCATCCCGAAAAATTCCCGAAGACTTCTTCCGTCTATACGGTACAGGCGCCGCAGGACGGCTACATCGGCGCGATGGACACGGCGATGATCGGCTCGGCCGCGATGGTGCTCGGCGCGGGACGCGCTTCGAAGGAGGACGTCATCGATCACAGCGCCGGCATCGTGCTAGAAAAAAA
>CAMZDH010000095.1 GCA_947305345.1 uncultured Lachnospiraceae bacterium
GAAAACGAAACAATCTTAGAGATTCGACCCCTATAAGGTTCTTGGATCATTCTAAACCGCAAATCGTAATATTACAACAAAAATCGCCTGTCTTTCCGAAGAAAAACAGACGATTTTGGCAGGGGAAGAAGGCTTCGAACCCTCGGCCTACGGTTTTGGAGACCGTCGCTCTACCAGCTGAGCTATACCCCTATATATTAAAAAATTTATTATTATTTGGTGGACCTTCAGGGACTCGAACCCGGGACCGACCGGTTATGAGCCGGTTGCTCTGACCAACTGAGCTAAAGGTCCTTGTCCGAACGAACCGAAAACTCAAGTGACGCCATCGGGGATCGAACCCGAGTTACCGCCGTGAAAGGGCGATGTCTTAGCCTCTTGACCATGGCGCCGTATGCAGCATGCTTTGAAAGCACCTGCCATCCTGACCGAAGTGCAGGGCGTCCTTCAAAACAACCGCTTGCATATATTATCACAAAACTAAAAGCGTGTCAACTTAAAAAATGCGTTTCTGGAAGCCGTCTAAAACCGCATTTTTCAAGGCGTTCCGGGGCGGCGGCGTCTACCGGCCGAGCCCGGCCTTCACGCGCTGGTAATCGTTCGTCAGGACCGTGTCGACCCCCATGTCGAGATCGCGCTGCGCTTCCGAAGGGTCGTCCGCATAGAACACGCTGCAGCGAAGCATCGCCGCATGCGCCCGGTCGACGTCCTCCTTCGTAATATGCAGCTTCGAGAACTCAACTTTCTCGCAGCCAAGGCGGATCGCCTCGTCAACGGAGGACTGCCCGTCGAATCTTAAGCAGCGGCGGATCTTCGGCGCGAGTTCGTGGAACCGCTCCAGCGCGGCGGAAACCTTCGACGTGACGTAGACGTGTTCCTCGCAGTCGTACCGGCGGATCAGCTCCCGGATCTTTTCATAATACGGCGGCAGTTCCGGCCGGTCCCACTGCCTGACGTGAACGTTCATCACCACGGTACGTGCAAATTTCCGGAGGATCTCTTCAAAGGTCAGGACCTTGAGTCCCCGGAACGCTTCGCCGTATTTCACGCCGAAGTCCAGCGTCTGCAGTTCTTCAAGCGTGCGGTCGTAAACCTTTCCGGTGCCGTTCGAGACCCGCTCCAGCGATTCGTCCTGGACCGAAACGAAATGCCCGTCCTTCGTGGCCCAGAGGTCGAATGCGATCTCCTCCGCGCCGAGCGCCACGGCAGCGCCGAATGCCGGCAGACTGTTTTCGGGCGCTGCCGCATGAAAGCCCCGGTGCGCTGAAAGCCGCGGATACGGAAGCGATGTGTCGCCCGGGATCATCATCGGTCCCGCGGGCCGGTAGAACCAGGGGCGCCTGCTGGCTTCCGTGTATTCATGATGCGGTGCCGGTGCGCCGTCGGGTCCTTTGTTCGGCAGATATTTGACGGAAGGATCGAATTCCACGGTCCCGATGCCGACCCGGTTTTTCATGTTGAGGAGCACTTTGCCGCCCGGCGAGACCGCCATGCTGCAGCCGCAGGTCTTGGAGTCCTCCGAGAGCGAGACCCCCGCCCGAAGCAGGTACGCATTGGTCTCCAGACAAAGGAACCGGTTGATGATCTCCAGCATGCTGTGCGGCGCCGGACGCTGCAGCGAGCACCCGATGATCACGTCGACGTTTTCCCGCGCGATGCCGGAAAACGCCTCGTAAAAATAGAAATCAAAACAGGTCATGAAGCCGAAACGGAGGCCGTCGATCGTCAGAACGAAGGGTGAATCCGGCTCATTGGCGTAGGCCGTGTCCATGCGGCGCCCTTTATGGTCGTGCATCCGGACCTCTGACGGCGCGAGATGCCTTTTATAATACTTTCCAAGCGTTTCGCCGTTTCGCCCGATCGCGAACGTCGTATTCCGCGGACCGTTTTCCGTGAAATCATAGCAGTTGCAGAAGACGATCGCCTGACAGCGGACGGCAGTTTCGCGGATCTTCTCCATCAGCGCCGCATTGTGTTTCGGGACCGCGTCGAAATAGTCGCCCGAATTTGCGGGAAGATACGGCATGTCGCTGTATTCCGGCAGGACGATGAGATCGAGCGACGGATCGCAGGCGTCCAGATCGTCCAGGATCGCCTGAAAACAGGTCTCTCCCTCTTCCGGCAGGTACGAAAAATGCGGTTGTATCAATGCGGCTTTCATATGTTGTCTCCAATCTGCTTCATTTGACGCATTACTTATTCCAGATCGGATTGCCGATCCCGATCAGCACGCCTTGCGGCCAATCCTCGCTCGCCCTCGTTACGTCGTAGACCTCGACGCGGTAAAATGCGCTCTTTTCCTCCGTGTCGATCGCGATCACAGGACGTTCTTCCCCTGTGAATTCCTGGCTGAACACGACGCCCTTGTCGTTCAAAAGATCGACGCGGTAGGTCGAGGAGGCGTCCTCGGTACCGGTCCTGTAATGGATGTTTCCGATGCGTGCGACGAGCCGGGGATTATCGCTGAAATCGCAGATGCCGCCCATCGCCGTCTTATTGCCGTCTCCGTACGCGCACATCTGAATGCCGACGGATCCCGCCGCGAAATCGCCGCACCTGAGCTTCTCGATCAGCGCGCCCTTGTCTTCTTCCGCTTCCGCCGTCCCGTAAATGCTGGTCAGCGCCAGGTCGTTCAGATCCTTATGGTTGTCGCTGCCGGCCGCCGCGTAGATCTTGGCGCCCACGTTCAGAAGCTGCACCCAGGTTTCGTGGTTTTTGCGCGAACTCGCGGAATCCGCTTTGGAAGTGATGGTCATGAAGCCGTAGATGATCTGATTTCCGTCCGCGTCCTTCGGCAGGAAGACAAGGTCGTACCGGTCCGTCAGTTTGATCTCGTCGTCTCCGTGATTCTGCATCGGATGCGGCAGGCTGACCATGCCGCCGGCGGCGTACACGGCTTCGATGAGAGCGGTGAACTCCGCGCGCTTCATGGCCGCGAGCCCGTTATAGGAAAAGATATGCGTCTCTTCGTCGTAGCGGAACCAGTTCTTGTGCTCGTTGATGAGACCGACAAAGTCCTCTTCCGTCCGGAAGATCATGTCAAAATGCATCTGCCCGTGTTTTTGCGCGTAGTTCTGATCGTTGCTGTCGATGATGCGCACGCTCGCTTCGCTCCCGTAGACGAACAGCCGCGTGTCCCAGTCGGGGTGCTCAAAATGATCATACTGATTGTGGTCGAGGCATGCTGCGAAATCGAGACCGTATTCTTTCATCTGACCCTTCCAGTCCGAAAGCGGCGTGTTCCCGTCGTCCCCCAGCAACGCGCCGGGGCCTCTTCCATAGGTTTTCGCGTGGTTATGCATTTCCCCCTGATACAGGGTCCTGCCCGCGTAGAGGTCATCGAGCATGCGCCGGTCCTCCGCGGTGGCTTCGCCGGGCTGAGGGCCGGCCGGCGCGGTCGTTTCGGGTTCCGTCGTGTCCGCCTCCGTCGCCGGTGAAGGTCTCTGACAGGCCGACAGAGACAAAACGAACAGGGTCACTGCCAGTAAAACTGCTCCCCATTTCATGAAGCGCTTTTTCATTCCCGTTCCCCTTTTATCAGAAGATTACAGTCAAAGTATACCGCCTCCGGCGCATTTAGGCAAGAAAAAAGCACCGCATATGCGGTGCTTGATTCCCATCAGCGCTCCCCGAGTAGGGCTCGAACCTACAACCCTCCGGTTAACAGCCGGATGCTCTACCATTGAGCTATCGAGGATCAATGGCATGTACCCTGAAAACTGCATATAAATTCGCATTCCCGACATTTCCTTGTTGACGGCTTTTAATCAAGCCCTCGACCGATTAGTGACGGTCAGCTCAGTGCATTGCTGCACTTACACCTCCGCCCTATCAACCTCGTAGTCTTCAAGGGGTCTTACTTCCTTGCGGAATGGGAGATCTCATCTTGAGGGGGGCTTCACGCTTAGATGCTTTCAGCGTTTATCCCGTCCCGGCTTGGCTACCCGGCTATGCGGTTGATCCGCAACCGGTGCACCAGCGGCCAGTCCATCCCGGTCCTCTCGTACTAAGGACAGCTCCTCTCAAATCTCCTGCGCCCGCGCCGGATAGGGACCGAACTGTCTCACGACGTTCTGAACCC
>CAMZDH010000096.1 GCA_947305345.1 uncultured Lachnospiraceae bacterium
GGGCATTTCGGCCTCGGTTTCTACTCGGTCTTCATGGTCGCGGACCGGGTGACGATCGATACGCTGTCGCACGAGCCCGGCGCGAAACCGGTGCATTGGGAATCCGACGGCGGCATTGCGTACGAAATGGAAGAGGGCGATCGGAATGAGGTCGGCACGAAGGTCACGCTGTATCTTTCGGACGACTGCCACGAATTCGCGAACGAGTACAAGATCCGCACGACCCTTGAAAAGTACTGCGGCTTCATGCCCTACGAGATCTACCTCAACAAAAAGCCGGCGGCGCCGGTGAAAGAGGGCGAGACGCCAAAGGAAGAAAAGCCGGTCAACGAAACGTCGCCGCTTTGGACGAAGCATCCGAACGAATGCACGGAAGAGGACTACAAGGCGTTTTACCGGAAGGTCTTCAACGACTACCGGGAACCGCTGTTCTGGATCCACCTGAACATGGATTACCCGTTCAACTTAAAAGGCATCCTGTATTTCCCGAAGATCCGGCTCGGTTACGATTCCCTCGAAGGCACGATCAAGCTCTTCAACAACCAGGTGTTCGTCGCGGACAACATCAAGGAAGTCATTCCGGAGTACATGATGCTCTTAAAGGGCGTCATCGACTGCCCGGACCTGCCGCTGAACGTCAGCCGTTCGGCGCTGCAGAACGACGGCTTCGTCACGAAGATCCAGGAGTACATTTCAAAGAAGATCGCGGACAAGCTGTCCGGACTCTGCAAGACCGACCGCGCATTTTACGAAAAGAACTGGGATTCGATCAGCCCGTTCGTCAAATACGGCTGCCTGAAGGACGAGAAATTCTGTAAGAAGATGACGGATTACATCCTCTTCAAAGATCTGGACGACGCGTATAAGGTGCTGCCGGAATGCCTCGAGGTGAAGCCGATCGACGAGGAAGAAGAGGGCGAAAGGACTGAAGCCGCAGAGACGAAGGAAGCAGCCGAAGACAGCGCGGAAAAGACGGAAGAAGCGTCCGCCGAGCCCGAAAAGAAGGAAAAAACCATCTACTACGTGACCGACAAGGTGCAGCAGAGCCAGTACATCAACGTCTTTAAGAAAGCGAAGATGAATGCGGTCGTCCTCCCGGACGAGATCGACATGCCGTTCATCCAGCAGCTCGAAGTGAAGAACGAAGGCATTCATTTCAAGCGGATCGACGCCGGTCTGGAGGAGGGCTTCAAGGCCAAGCCGACGAAGAAACTCGAGGAAGAGCTGAAGGCAAACACCGAGACGCTGAACGGTCTCTTCAAGAAGATCCTCAAAAACGAAGGCGTTACGGTGAAGGTCGAAAAACTGAAAAACAAGGACGTTTCGTCGATGTTGCTCGTGCAGGAAGAGTCGCTTCGGATGCAGGAGATGATGAAGCAGTACGGCATGGATCCGGCGACCGCGGGGAAAGGCGAGCAGACGCTCCTCCTCAACGCGAACCATAAGCTCGTCCAGTATCTTCTCACGCACGAAGACGGCGAAAACGTCAAGACCGTCTGCGAAGAGCTTTACGATCTCGCCCGCATTCAGCAGAGACCGCTGGAGCCTGAGGCGATGACGAAATTCGTCGCGCGGACGAACGAGATCCTGAGCCTGCTCGCGAACTAACAGGACGCAATAAGCAAACGAAAAAGCGGGGCCCTGACCGGGGCCCCGCTTCGTATTTCACTTGATCGCATTCACTTATGCGAACGCGAGCGCAGCGAGCGAAACGGCGCTGCCGATGAACCAGATCCTTGCGGTCTTCTTTCCGCTGAGCACTGAAACGAGCGCGAGTACGCAGGCAAACGCGAGCACGACCGCGAGCCAGACGCCCTGGAGCCTGAGCGGCGTGAAGCCGAACTTGTCGATGTACATGTAGATCTTCAGGAACGAGATCACGGAGAAGAGCAGCGACTCCAGAAGGATGATCACGCTTCCCGCCTTGACGAGCCCGTTCTTTTTCGAAGCGGTCTGTGTCGAAAGCCAGACGAGGAGCAGGTTGATCACCATGATGCCCGCAAGGTCCCCGAGCCCCTGCCGCGCGTATTCCGAATAGGAGAAGCCTTCCGGCAGCGTCAGCTTGAACGCGTCGATGAAATAGCTCCCCTGCAGCACGAAGAACAGGACGTAAAAGACGGAGAAGACCAGGATCACGACGAACCAGACGGCCGGCGGTACCTTCTTCAGCTTCTCCAGGAAGCGCTCGACGAGGCTGGTCCGGTTGGCAAACCGCTCCTTCGTTTCGCGAAAGCTCCCGCCGAGCATTCCGTAGACGTAGCAGGCGATGTGGACCGAGAGGATCAGCTTCAGGACGAACGCGTCGCCGAAAAGATCCTCAAGGAAATCCCAAAGTCCCTGCAGCACATGGGCGAAGTTCGCGTCCGCCCCTCCGAGGAATCTCAGCGCGATGAAGAGGAGCACGATGGCTACGACGAACGCGATGACGACCCAGAGGGCGGTCAGGCGGCCCGGGCGCTTTTCGCCCTTTTCGTTCGGACTTCCGACGAAGGTCCCGATCATCGCGCGGACCATCAGGTGAAAGTTCTTGAACGGCAGGACGAAGAATGCAGTGATGCCGTCCCAGACGAACATCCGGCTCGTCTTTCCGCCGTCTGAAAGCCGCCGGCCGCGGGTGAGCAGCCAGTAGCCCGCAAAGAGATGCAGGAACAGGATCAGCTGATACTGTTCCCAAACGTGGCCGAGGTCGAAAATGAGGGAAACGAGGAGTGCGATCTCCGCGGCGAGCCAGAGCACAGACTCCCAGGAGCGCTTTTCCTTCCAATGCAGCACTTCCCCGAAGATCATGAAACCGACGACGAAGATCGAGAAGAGGAGCTTCCATTTAAAGTCGCTCGTCTCGTAGCCGGATAATGCGTCCATAAAGCCCGAAACATAGCAGAAGGACAGCGGGACCGCAAGCCACGCGAAGACTTTCTCCAAGACGGTCGCCGAGAAGGGACCGGGCTTCTGCTGCAGAACTTCTGCCGGTACGTCCGGTAAGTCAGGGGTGTATTCTTCCGGATTCATAGGGGACTCCTTGAAACTAAATTTGTTTGTCTTCCGGGCCTTCCTCACAGGTGAGGAGGTCGCCGGGCTGACAGTGCAGTTCGCGGCAGAGGGCGATCAGCGTGGAAAAACGGATCGCCCGCGCCTTGTCGTTCTTTAAAATGGAGAGATTTGCCGGCGTGATGCCGACCCGGGCGGCCAGTTCTCCCGCGGAAATGCGCTCGCGGGCGAGGAGGGCGTCGATGTTTACGTGGATCTGCATAATGCCCTCCTTACACCGTGAAATCGAGTTCGTCCTTCATGTCGATCGCCTGCTGGAGGACGTTTTTCACGACGCGGACGATCAGCGTCAGGAACAACGCGGCCACAGTGACGAAGAAGAACGGCTGGTAGAAGAAGCCGCCGGCGAAGGTGATGATGCCGACAAGCAGGCAGCTGTAGCTGACGATCCTTAAAATGCCGACGTTCTGGTCGACAAAGACGGAGCCCCGCTTCATGTTCCGGATCAGGCGGAAGAGCTCGAATAGGATCATCCAGCCCGGCAGGCTGCACGCGTAGAGCACGACGACCAGCACGATACGCGTAGTCGCGCCGGTGATCTGCCGAAGCTGCATGTACCAGCCGGACAGGGGCCACAGGAAAACGTCGAGGGCCAGCAGGCATACTGCCAGAATGTAAAGAAAGATCTCGGTCAGGATCAGGCTTCGCGGTGTCTTTGATTTCATACCTTAAACCTCCTCGGTCGCGAATTCTTTTCCATCGCGCACCTGAATCATAGCACCGCTGTTATCGTTTGTCAATAAAAAAATATTGAGATTCAAAAACTTTGACAAAATGCGTTTTTCCACTGGGCGGATAGTTGCGCTTGCCAAAACAGGGATTCCGTACTATACTAAAGGCTGGAAAGTTGGTAACGTATGAATTATATTGTTCTGGATCTGGAATGGAACCAGGCCGCCTATAAAGTCGACGAGGAAGAGAACCTTCCATTCGAGATCATTGAGATCGGCGCCGTCAAGCTCGACGCCGACGCGAATATCGTGGATTCCTTTCAGGAACTGATCCGCCC
>CAMZDH010000097.1 GCA_947305345.1 uncultured Lachnospiraceae bacterium
GGTCAGGTACGGTTCAAACACGCCCGGAAGGCCGGCGGATTCGACACCGGGATTGAACGAGATGTAATCCCATTCAGTCATCCGAAGCGCCATATCCATCGTATAGCCCTCGGTAATGGTCCAGGTACCCTTGCCGTTGTAGTAAAGGCGGTACTCCTTCGCGTCCTTCCGCATGAAATCGTAGTGCTGGTTCAGCGTGCAGCCGCTGTGGTAAAGCACCGCGACCTCGACCTTTTCATAGCCCGCTTCCTGAAGCATTTCATAGAGATAATGCGTCTCGTTGACGTTAAAGCTCATGCCGATCGAGAGGAATTTGATCGGCCCGCGGTCCTTCGCGTTCGGATTGAGGACCGGCACCTCGTCGGGGTCCCGCGTCACATGACTGTCCGCCGTGGTTTCCGGCGCCTGTGTCGTCTCATCCTGCGCGGCGGTCGTTTCCGGAGCCGTCGTTTCGGACGGCGTCTTGCATCCGGCGAGCTGGATCAATAACAGCGCGGCGAGACAAACGGTAAGTACTCGAAAATGCTTTTTCATAGAATCATTCCCTCAAATGTAATATTCCTTACTCCTGCGTGACCGGTTCGGCGATCACGTTCAGGACTTCTGCAGTTTGCCGTTCAGGAACACGGCCTGAACGTTGACCTTGTCGTCGATCATCACAAGGTCCGCCCGTTTGCCGACCGCGATCTCGCCGCGGTCCGTGAAGCCGACGGCCGTCGCCGGATTGTAGGAAGCCATGCGGAACGCTTCGGGGAAGCCCGCGCCGGTGTGCTTCATCATGTTCCGGCAGACGAGGTCGCTCGTGAGCTTCGTGCCGCCGATCTCGCCCTCGTTGTCGAACCAGATGTCGTCCACGCCCTCGTAGCCCGGCGGCGTCGGTCCCGGATTGTAAGATCCGTCGGTGATCAGGATGATGCGTTCGTCGCCCTTGATCTTCCGGACGAGCCGCAGCATGTACGGATCGACGTGGATGCCGCGTTTGTCGACGATCAGCTCGGCGTAAATGTTGGAATTGTAATTGACGCATTCATCGACGCAGACGCCGCGGCATTCCGGATATTTCACGATCGTGCCGGTCGCGTTGGTGTGGTGCGTGCCGATGCAGAGCCCGTACGGGATCAGCGCCTCGATCTGCTCCGGCGTCGCTTCGCTGTGCCCGACCGCGAAGCGGACGTTGGGATTCCCCTTCTTCGCGTCCTTCACGAACTCCAGAATGCCTTCCCGCTCCGGCGCGACCGCCCAGACGCGGACGAAATCGCCGAGGAGATCGATGAGGTCCTGGTAGTCTTCCTTCCGGATACCGGTCGTCCAGGGCAGCGCCGCCGTCTTTGCCTTGTTCGAGCCGAAGCCCGCGTTGAGGTACGGCCCTTCCATGTAGATGCCGCCGATGTTCGCGCCTTCCGGCGTCTTGCTGAAATCCATCAGCATCTTGATCGCGTAGAGATAAAACTCTTTCGTGTCCGCGTAGGCGAGCGTCGGCAGGAGCGTCGTCGTGCCGTGCTTCAACGTATTCGGGACCGAGACCGTCGGATCGTGCTTGAACCGGACGCCGTTGCTCGCATGGCAGTGGATGTCGACGAAGCCCGGCCCGACGTAGAGCCCGCCGGCGTCGATGACCTCGCAGTCCTTCGGGACTTCGGTGTTCCAATGCTCTCCCCATCCTTTGATCCTGCCGTCATCAATGAACAGCACCGCGTCCGGGATCCGTTGATCCAGCATGATCAGATCCGCATGTGTGATCGCTAACATTCTCCGATTCTCCTTATCGCTTTTCTCTATTTATTTCACCTGCCTGCCGCCCAGGAACACGCCCTGAACGTTGACCCGGTCGTCGATCAGGACGAGGTCCGCCCGTTTGCCGACCGCGATCTCGCCGCGGTCCGTGAAGCCGACGGCCGTCGCCGGGTTGTAGGAAGCCATCCGGAAGGCCTCGGGGAAGCCCGCGCCGGTGTGCTTCATCATGTTGCGGCAGGCCTGATCGCTCGTCAGCTTCGTGCCGCCGATCTCGCCTTCCATATCGAAGTAGAGGTCGTCCGAGCCCTCATATCCGGGCGGCTTCGGGCCGGGGTGCGAGGACGCGTCCGTGATCAGGATAATGCGCTCGTCGCCCTTGATCTTCCGGATCAGCCGCAGCATGTACGGATCGACGTGGACGCCGACCTTGTCGCAGATCAGCTCGGCGTAGATCCCCGAATTGAAGTTGACGCATTCGTCGACGCAGACGCCGCGGCATTCCGGATATTTCACGATCGTGCCGGTCGCGTTGGTGTGATGCGTGCCGATGCAGAGGCCGTAGGGCATCAGCGCTTCGATCTGGGCAGGCGTCGCCTCGCTGTGCGCGACCGCGAACCGGACGTCGGGATTCCCTTTCTTCGCATCCTTCACGAAGTCTAAGATCCCTTCCCGCTCCGGCGCGACCGCCCAGACGCGGACAAAATCGCCGAGCTCGTCGATCAGTTCCTGATAATCTTCCTTGAAGACGCCCTTGTTCCAGCAGAGCGTCGACATGGCCGTCTTGTCCGAGCCAAAGCCCGCGTTGAGATACGGCCCTTCCATATAGATCCCGCCGACGCTTTCGCCTTCGGGGGTCTTGCTGTATTCCCTGACCAGCCGGATGCCGTCGAGCAGCACTTCCTTCGAATACTGATAGGCGAGCGTCGGGAGCAGCGTCGTCGTGCCGTGCCTTAACGTATTCGGGACCGATCCCGCAGGGTCGAACTGGAAGCGGATGCCGTTGCTCGCATGGCAATGAATGTCGACGAAGCCCGGGCCGACATAGAGCCCGCCGGCGTCAAAGATCTCGCAGTCCTTCGGGATGTCGGTCTTCCACAGTTCACCGTAGCCCGCGATCTTGCCGTCTTCGACGAACAGCACCGCGTCCATGACCATGTGGTCCAACATGATCAGATTCGCATTGGTAATTGCCAGCATGTTGAGTCCTCCTTATTACAACGCCGTATGTTTTATCCAAAGATCATTTTGCCAAACTCTTCCGGGGAGTGGAACGTCCGAAGCGGATTGTTCACCGGATTCCAGGTAAGATAATGCGGATGCGCCGTCTTGTCGCCGCATTTGCAGCAGTTCGCCCGCATTTCCCTGCCTTTTTCAGGAGAAAACGCGGGGAAAAAGCGCCGGATGAACGCATAGGGAACGACATAGGTCGTCCGCCAGCCGTCTTTTGTAAACTCGATGACCGGATCGATCGGATATTCGTTTTCGGGGATGAGACGCACAAGATCCTGAAGGCCGCTGCCGATGCCGAGGTAGAGACAGGCTTTCGGGGTGCATTCGATGTCCATGTAATCGGGCCGGCGGGATTCGGGGCTGAAGAAGAATTCGAGACAGCTGTCCTCCCAGGCCGCGCCGTAAGGGTTCTCTTCGACGGCGCGGATCCCGCGCTCTTTCGCGCTCAGCCGGACATGGAGCCGCGTTTCATCGTACGCGATCTGCGCCTTCGCAAAGACCGTATCGCAGGGCGTGCCGTTCTCTTCCACGATCTCTAACGCGGGGATCGCTTCCCAGTCAAAATCCGCCGATACTTTTGTGATCACGTAGGTTTTCATCCGCAGCTCCCTCGGTTTGATTATAGCAAGAATGCGGGAAGCCGTCAACGCGTGAAAACCGCCTCAGTGATGGAACAGCCGAAGCCCCGTGAAGGCCATTACCATGCCGTACCGGTCCGCAAGCGCGATGACGTCCCCGTCCCGGATCGAACCGCCGGGCTCCGCGACAAAGCGGACGCCGGAACGCGCCGCGCGCTCGATGTTGTCGGAGAATGGAAAGAAAGCATCGGACGCGAGTGAAACGTTCGTCTGCTGCCGAAGCCACGCCCGCTTCTCTTCTTCGGTGAACGGCTCCGGCTTTTCCGTAAAATACTTTTCCCAAATGCCGTCCTCCAGGACGTTTTCCTCATTGCCGTTCAAATACGCGTCGACTGCATTGTCCCGTGCTGCGCGCTTTAAGTCCGGCCGGAACGGAAGGTTCAAGACCTTGTCCGCCTGCCGGAGGAACCAGTTGTCCGCCTTCGACCCCGCGAGGC
>CAMZDH010000098.1 GCA_947305345.1 uncultured Lachnospiraceae bacterium
GGCTCCAAATACTCGAGCGGAAGCGCGTTTCTGAAGCGTGTTTCACCGGCATTCGCGCTGATCAGCTTTGGAAAAAGGAACTCCTACGGGCATCCGTCTGAAGAGACTCTTTCCCGTCTTTTGCAGGCGTCGGACGGGGTGAGGATCTACGGGACCGGAGCCTGCGGCGCGGTCTCCCTAACGGTCCGGAAGGGGGCGGTTTCCGTCCGCTTTGCCGTCCCCGGGCAGAGTCCGTAGAAAGCGCCGCGCTGTCTTGCATTCCGACATGTTCTCGTTTATAATGTCCGCATGAAAACCGTGCTTCAGGACGTGAAAAACGGCAGTTTCAGAAAGGCGTACCTCTTATACGGAGAGGAGCCGTATTTGAAGCATTACTGCAAACGGCGGCTGTTTCAGGCCGCGGCAGGAGAGGACGAGGTGAATTCCGCCGTTCTTTCCGGTGAAAACGTGACCCTGGAATTTGTTCGGAATTTTACGGATACGATGCCGTTTTTTGCGGAGCGCCGCGTCCTTCTCATCGAGGATTCCGGCCTGTTCAAGGCGTCCTCGCAGGAATATGCGTCCTGGATCGAGACCCTGCCGGAAACCGCCTGCGTGATCTTTTCAGAGACCGAGGCGGACAAGCGGAACCTCCTCTATAAGGCGGTCCTGAAGGTGGGATACGCGGCCGAATTCACGCATCCTACGCCGCAGGAGCTCTCGAACTGGGTGCTGAAAAAGATCGGCGCCGCAGGCTTGAAGATCAAGCAGAACGCGTTCCGGCAGCTGATGGCGTCCCTGCCGGAAGACATGGAAAACGCGGACCGGGAGACCGACAAGCTGATCTCGTATACGATCGACAAGGGCGAGATCGATCTTCAGGACGTCACGGACGTCATCGCTGAGAAGATCGAGGACCGCGTGTTCAAGATGGTCGAGGAAGCGGCCGCGGGGCACCGGGAAGCCGCGTTTTCCCTGTATTACGACCTGATCGCATTGAAGACCGCGCCGCCGAGGATCCTTTACAATCTGACGCGGCAGATCGAAGAACTGCTGGACGCGAAGGAACTGAGGCGCTCGGGCGTCCCGGACGCCGAGGCCGCGAAGCTGTTAGCCAAGCGTGATTTCGTGATCCCGAAGCTGAACAAGCTCGCCTCCGCTTATTCGGTCACCGAGCTCAGAGGCCTCCTAAACGAAGCGCTGAACCTCGAAAAGGCCTTTAAATCAGGGGATCTCAGCGACCGGATGGCGGTCGAGCTTCTATTGTACCGACTTACAAAAAACACGAAATGATCATAGAAAATACGGACCCGGTGTGATAAGATGATCGAAAAGGATCTCTCAAACGGGTCAGGGGATCATTTAGGAGAGCACATGACAGACGACGAACGACTGCACGTACATTTTATGGGGATCTGCGGCTCCGGCTGCGCTTCGATCGCGATGATCGCGGCCGAGGAAGGATACGTGGTATCTGGCTGCGACCAGTCCCTTTCTTCGTATTACGCGGAGGAATTGAAAAAACTCGGGATCAAGATCCACGAAGGACATTCGAAGGCGCACCTGACAAACGACGTCGACATCGTCGCGGTCTCGCCGGCAGTCTTCGACGTGAACCCCGACAATGAAGAATTAATGGAGGCCGACCGGCGCGGGATCCTGATGACCTGGCAGGAATTCATGGGAAAATACCTGCAGAGGGACAAGCGCGTGATCGCGATCGCCGGCACCCACGGCAAGACGACGAGCACGTTTTTAACGGCGGAAATGCTGATCGATGCCGGGCTCGACCCCTGCGTCGAGGGCGGCTCCGTGTATAAAAAGTGGAAGAGCGGCGGACGTCTCGGGCATTCCGACATTTTTCTCTGTGAAGCCGACGAGTTCAACCGGAATTTCTTCCATTACCGGCCGGAGACCGCGGTCGTTACGACGGTCGAAATGGATCATCCGGAATGCTTCTGCGATTTCGAGGAAGTGCTGGACGCGTTCACGTATTTCCTGACGAAAGGGCGCCAGCTGAAAAATCTCGTGATCTCCGGGGAAAGCGAAGGCGCGACGGAAGTGCTGAAACGCGCTTCCGCCGATCAGGAGGTTCGGGAAGCGGAGACTTACGTCCTGTTCAGCGAAGAGGAAAAACCGCTTCCGGTCACGCCATCGCATTATCACCCGGTCGTTTATAAGATCCTGGAACGGAACCCGGAGGGCGCTTCGTTTTCTCTCTTCATGGACGGCAGGGAAGACCGGTTTTGCAGCCCGATGCCCGGCGACTACAACGTCCAGAACGCTGTGACGGCGATCACGGTCTCCCGGATCTACGGCGGAAAGAACGAGACGCTGCAGGCGTCGCTCCTCGCGTTTTCCGGCGCGGGCAGGCGGTTCGACCTCGTCGGAACCGTCCGTGGCGTCCCGGTCTACGACGACTACGCGCATCATCCGACCGAGATCCGCTCGCTCCTTTCGATGTGCAAGGCGTATTTCCCCGGGAAAAAGCTCCTCGCGGTCTTTGAGCCGCACCAGATCTCCCGGCTCACGCTGATGTTCGACGGCTATGTCAGCGCGCTGACGGTCGCGGATCACGTCGTGATCGGAAAGACGCACATCGGGCGCGAGATCCACAGGAACGTCTCGCCGATCGCGGCGGACGTATGGGAGGCGGCTTCGGACAGGATCCGTTATGAAGAGGACCCGGACAGGATCCGCTCGTACGCGCTGGAACTCATCAGGCAGGGCGAATGCGATATGATCCTCGTCATCGGCGCCGCGAATTCGTATAAACTTTCACGTTTCATTGTCAATGAAGGATGATCGGTCATGAGTGTTTTGCAAAAATGGGAAAATAAGATCGGGAACAAGCTCGGGAACAAGATCCCGAACCTGATGATCATTCTGATCATCCTGCAGGCGACCGGGACGCTCATCACGATGCTGTTTCCTGATTTTCTGGCATACATCGCGTTCATTCCGGATATGATCTTTCAGGGACAGGTCTGGCGTGTGCTCTCTTTTCTGATGTTTCCGAACGGATCCGGAAGCGGGATCTCAAGCCTTTTCATGACGGCGCTGATGTGCTTCATCTATTTTTCGATCTCCAGAAGTCTCGAGATGGTCATCGGACGCTTTAAGCTGAATTTCTTCCTGCTGTCCGGGATCCTGATCGAGATCCTGTGCGGCTTCCTGTATTACTTCATCATGAAGTCGGTCCCGAGCCTGAACGCGTACCCGTGAAGGGCAAATGGCTAGTCTTCATCACGCTCGGAATGGACCTCTTCCTCGTGATCCAGGGCTTTTTGACGTCGTCGGCGGGCTACGGCTGGATCCTGGTGACGATGATCGTCGCGGCGATCCTGACCGTGCTCCTTTTCCTGGCGCTTTCCAGAGGGAAGAACCAGACCGTCTACAATACGAAATACGCGGAAAAGATCCGGAAGGCGCGGCAGCAGGCTGAACGGCGGAATGCCTCCGGAAACAACGCGAAGCAGGCCCCTTACATGAACGCGTCCGGCGCGCGGCATTGCTGCACCGTCTGCAAACGGACGGAGCGGACGAATCCGGAGCTGGAGTTCCGTTACTGCTCCAAATGCGTCGGCAATTACGAATACTGCAGCGAGCATCTGTATACGCATTTGCATAAGCTGCCGAACGTCACGGACGGTCCGACGGAAACATGAAGAGGATCCTTGTAGTCGGCGGCGGCGCTTCGGGCATGGCTTCCGTCTACGCGGCATCGGCCGCGGGGCACGAGGTGACGCTGCTGGAGAAAAATGAAAAGCTTGGGAAAAAGGTCTTCATTACCGGGAAGGGCCGCTGCAACGTGACCAACGACGCGGATACAGAGGCCTTTTTCAATGCCGTGGTCCGGAATCCGCGCTTTCTGTACAGCGCGTTTCACGCTTTTTCAAATCAGGACCTGAAGGCCTTTCTGGAGCGGGAGGGATGTCCGCTGAAGACCGAGCGCGGACAGCGCGTGTTTCCGGTATCCGATCATGCCTCCGACGTCATCCGGGCGTGGGAACGCGCG
>CAMZDH010000099.1 GCA_947305345.1 uncultured Lachnospiraceae bacterium
GGCTCGTTCCAGAGCACGCGTTCTTTAGGAAGGATGGACAGCGGGTCAAAAGAGTTCATCTTCCTCGTCCTCTTCCGTCCGGTTCATGTTCTTCTGTACCCGGCGGAACAGTTCGTCCGCCGCATTGTAGCCCATCTTCTTCTGCCGGTTGTTCATGGCCGCGCTTTCCACGATGACCGCCAGGTTCCGGCCGGGACGCACCGGCAGGTGGTGGCAGACCACTTCCTTGCCGAGATATTCCGTATACTGGTCTTCCCGCCCGACGCGGTCGTAAACGGCGTCGTCCGACCAGTCCTCGAGTTCGATGACGAGGTCGATCGACTGCGTATTCTTGACGGCTTCGATGCCGAACAGGGTGCTGACGTCGATAATCCCGATGCCGCGAAGCTCAATGAGATGCCGCGTCACTTCGGGCGCCATGCCGACCAGCGTATCGTCGGATACGCGGCGGATCTCCACGACGTCGTCCGCAACGAGGCGGTGTCCCCGCTTGATCAGCTCGATCGCGGCCTCGGATTTGCCGATGCCGGATTCTCCGGTGATCAGGATGCCCTCTCCGTACACGTCCATCAGAACCCCGTGGACCGTGATCATCGGCGCGAGCTGCACGTGCAGCCAGCGGATGATCTCCGCCTCCAGGACCGAGGTCGTCATGTCGGATAATAGGATCGGCACGTTCCGTTTCATCGCGAGCGGCACGAGTTCGTCCAGCGGACGGAGCGAACGCGCGAAGAGAAGACACGGGATGCCGGAACAGAGCAGCTGGTCATAGATCTTCATCCGCTCCTCGGTCGCCTTCGCCTGCAGGTAATAATGCTCGACGAGGCCGATGATCTGCACCCGCTCGTTCGCGAAGCGTTCCCAGAAGCCCGCGATCGGGAGACCGGGCCGGTTCACGTCCGGCGACAGAATGTAATGCTCGTCAAGGTCCAAGTCCTCGGTTAGGTTCGTAAAACCGAATTTCTTCACGAAACTGCTGACACGCACGCGCTGCATGGCATTCTCCTTTCCCGTTCAGTATAAGACCGCGCCAAAAAGCGCGTCCGCAAACGCCCGGAGATCTTCGATCCGCTCGTCCTGAAACGCGACGAGCCGCACCTCGAACAGACGGTACCGCTCTCCCTCGCGAAAAAACTTCCGGAGTGTATAGCGGTTTTTCATATAATTCTCCGAAAATGCGTTCTCGCTGCCGTCGGCGCTACAGCCGAGGTCGAAAAGGCATTCCGTGGAAGCTTCAAATTCAGCCGGATTGTCCGCGTTTTCGCGCCAGAGCATCCAGGCGCCGGTCGACGCGTCCCTGGCTGCGCGGTACCCTTCCGGTACCCGGAGCCGGTAATATGCCGTGGAAACGTACGCATTCTCCGGGAATAAGGGCAGTGTCCGGCGTTCCTCGTGTTCCCCGATCCTGTCCATGATCGACTTCACGCTTTCGAGCGTCCGAAGGACGTTGTGCCGGGCGACCGCTTCCTTGGACGCCGCGGAGGCAGAAAGATCCTCTTCCCGGGGGAAATCGAACGTGACGCTTAAGCCCCCGCCGAGCGACTCCGTCCTGCCGTTTTCAGTCCTCCCGGCGGCTTTCACGGGCACGCCCGGCGAACAGTCTGCGACCGCCTGCGCAAGGTATTCGAACGGCAATGCGTCTTCAAGCCCAGGCGCCGCCTTCAAAAGACGGCTTCCGTCGGAACACATTTCAAAAAGGATCCCGCCGGTCCGAAGGAGCTCCGCTGCGGCAAATCCCGTCAGGACGCCGTCCGGAAGCCGACCGAATAACGGACTCTCTTCCGGGACCTGGCGGACCAGCCTGTCGTTTTGCTCCAATGCGAGGAGAAAGCGTACCAGCGCGGCCGCGTATCCGGGAAGCGCCTTTGAAAGCGCCGGGTCCAATGCCGCGGCTTTGGAGACCGCGATGCCCGTCAGACGGTAATGCCCGTTTTCAAAGCGGCGTTTATCCGCCGGCACCGTGATGGCCCCGGGGATCAGGATCTTTTCGATCAGCGTGACGCCGCTCACCGGTTCAGACATCGATCTCTTCTCCTTTGCCTTGCTGCAGCAGGTCCTGAACAAGCGCCTGCTCTTTTTGGGAAAGCGCTGCGGTCTTCAACAGGTCCGGGCGGTATTTCACCGTCTCCCGGATCGACTGCTCCCGCCGCCACTTTCCGACGTTTTCGTGATGTCCGGAGAGTAGGATCTCCGGAACGGATTTTCCCATAAACACTTCCGGACGCGTGTACTGGGGGTATTCCAGCAGCCCGAAAAGCTTTCGTCTTCCGCGCTTCCCTCGGAAAGGACGCCCGGAAGCTTTCTCGCGACCGCGTCGATCACGGTCAGCGCCGGCAGCTCGCCGCCGGTCAGGACGTAATCGCCGATCGAAACGCGGTCCGTCACGATGAGGTCCAGCACGCGTTCATCGATGCCCTCGTAATGCCCCGCGAGGAGCACGAGGTCGCTTTCCTTCGCGAATTCCGCCGCCATTTTGTCGTTGAACACCCGTCCCTTCGGGGTGAGGTACACGACCTTCGGGCGGTGCCCGATCCGCTCCGCGAGCGCTTCAAAGCACTCGTAGACCGGTTCCGGTTTGATCAGCATGCCTGCGCCGCCGCCCTACGGATAATCGTCGACGTGATGGTGCTTATCGTGCGAATCGTCGCGGAAATTGACGGTCTCCACATGGATCGCGCCATTATTTTCCGCGCGGCCGAGAATGCTCTCCCGCGCGACGGTCTCGATGAGCTCCGGAAAGAGCGTCATGACGTAGAAATTCATGTCGTCTCCAATCCAGGAAGGACCGTGACATACATCGTTCCCTCCGAAAGGTCTACCTTCCGGATGCAGTCCGGAATGTTCGGAAGGAGGAGTTCCTTCCCGTCTTCCGTCCGGATGACAAAGACGTCGTTCGCCGCCGTTTCCAGAACGTCCTCAACGGTCCCGACGGCGGTCCCGTCCTCCGAGACGACCCTAAGATCCAGAAGATCGCAGCGGAAATACTGCCCTTCCTTCAAAGGACCGGACTGGCTCCGTTCGATGTAGAGTTCTGCGGTCCTAAGGCGTTCCGCCGCGTTCATGTCGTTGATGCCGGAAAGCTTCAGGATGACCTGATCCTTAAAATGCTTGACCGATTCGATCGCATGAACGCCGAGCGCATTATCACGCAAAAAAAGCCGCACTTCACCGACCGCAGCGAAGCGGTCGATGTCATCCGTCGTCGGATGAACCTTCACTTCGCCGCGGACGCCGTGCGGGCGGGTCACGATGCCGATTCTCAAGAGATCGTTTTCTGCCATGGCGCACTCATCCGGGAATGAGCACAAAGAGCGCCCATTCCCCGACACAGTTCCTCAGTATTCGATGTCAACGATGACGTGCACGCCCTTCCGGATGCCGGCGGCCTTCACAACGGAACGGATCGCGTTCGCGACGCGGCCCTGCTTGCCGATGACCTTGCCGATATCCTCTTTCGCGACCGAAAGCGTGATCAGCGTGCCTTTTTCGCTTACCTGCTCCGTGACCTTCACCTGATCCGGCGCATCCACCAATGCTTTCGCGATCGTTTCAACCAGTTCTCTCATGGGATACCTCCGAGAAACTGATTACTTTTCGATGCCGACCTTCGCGAGAAGTTTTGCAACGGTTTCCGTCGGCTGCGCGCCGTTATTCAACCACTTCTTCGCGGCGTCAGCATCGATCTTTACCTGGGAAGGCTCCTGATTGGGATCGTAGGTGCCGATCTCCTCGATGAAACGTCCGTCACGGGGCGATCTCGAATCCGCTACGACCACGCGGTAGTAGGGGGATTTCTTCTTGCCCATTCTCTTCAATCTCATTTTGACTGCCATTTCTGTTTCCTCCAAAAAAATCTCTATTCTTGCTTAAATTATGCATGTCGCATAATGCTAAGACCTTACGTTAAAACGGCATCCGGAACGGTCCGCGTCCCTTTTTGCCGAACTGTGCGCCCATCTGCTTCATCATCTGGCGGGACGACTCGAACTGCTTGACC
>CAMZDH010000100.1 GCA_947305345.1 uncultured Lachnospiraceae bacterium
ATCTTGCCGGATTCCGCTTTTTCAAGTCCCGTGACCGCGAGGCCAAGCTCCGACTGTCCGTTGCCGTCGATGCCCGCGATGCAGGTGATCTCGCCGGAGCGGACCTCGAAGGAAACGTTCTTCACCGCCAGTTTATGCGCGTGAGAAATGCTTGTGCCTGAAAGGTGATCGAGCGTCAGGAGGGCTTCCTTCGGCTTCGCGGGATCCTTGTCGACCTCGAGCTGCACCGGGCGGCCGACCATCATCTGCGACAGCTGCTCTTTCGTGACGTCCTTCACGTCGACGGTGCCGACGTATTTGCCTTTACGGAGCACGGAACAGCGGTCCGCGACCTCCATGATCTCATTGAGCTTATGGGTGATGAAGAGGATCGACTTGCCTTCCGCCGTCAAATTCTTCATGATGTGCATCAGCTCATCGATCTCCTGCGGCGTGAGCACCGCGGTCGGTTCGTCCAGGATCAGCACTTCATTGTCGCGGTACAGCATTTTGAGGATCTCCGTCCGCTGCTGCATGCCGACCGTGATGTCGCTGATCAGCGCGTCCGGGTCGACGTGCAGGCCGTATTTCTCGGACAGTTCCTCGACCCTGGCCCGCGCGGTCTTCTTTTTCAGAAAGCCGAGCTTGGTGTCTTCCGCACCGAGGATGATGTTCTCCAGCACCGTAAAGCATTCCACCAGTTTGAAATGCTGATGCACCATACCGATGCCGAGCGCGGTCGCGTCATTCGGATCCTTGATCTTTACAGGCACTCCATCCTTCAGGATCTCGCCCTCGTCCGGGTCGTAGAGGCCGAACAGAATGCTCATCAGCGTGGACTTTCCGGCGCCGTTCTCTCCCAGAAGCGCATGGATCTCGCCCCGTTTTAACTGAAGCGTGATGTCGTCATTCGCCCGCAGGGTGCCGAAGGACTTTGAGATGTGCCGCATTTCGATCACATACGGTTGTTCACTCATAGACTACTCTCCCGTTTTCTTTGAAAATCCGTCTGCGGCCGCCGAAAAAACGGGCTTTCGGCGATTGCAGGCGCATTTTCGAATACAGCGTCCGATACGCTTTGAAAAAAGGGAAAGGACCGAAGTCCTTTCCCTCTTTCGGTTTCAGAGAACCTGATTACTGCTCATCGGTCACCGTGACACGGGAGCCCGCCGTGGCGTTCGCCCAGAAGTCAGCCGTATCGCAGCCTTCGACGTTCGCATCCGGCGTGACTTCGCCGCTCTTGATCTTTGCATAGATCGCGTCGTAGTCGGCCTGCGAGAACTTCGTGAAGCGGGACGTTGCCATCGGAAGACCGGTGGCGTCATCCGCCGCGCCGAGGTTCGAAGCCTGTCCTGCAAGCGCCGCATCCCATTTGCCGTCGTAATACTCGCCGAGGACCTTCTGGACCGAAGCGCTGAGGCCCTTCATCGCGGAGGTGATCACGCGGTCGGACAGACCGGACTGGTCGGTATCGACGCCGATGATCTTGCCGTTCGCGGTCTCCTTCGCAGCAGCGATAACGCTGTTGACCATGGATCCGCCGCAGGAGAAGATGACTTCCGTGCCGTCATTGTACCAGCTGCCCATCTGGGTCGCCAGCTCCGTGGAAGCGGAGAAGGTCGAGCCGTACATGAAGCTGATCTTGATCTGAACGTCCACGCCGAGTTCCGCAGCCGCGTCCTTCGCGCCCTGGACAAAGCCGTACGCGAAACGGTTGCAGGCCGGGTTGGAGCCGCCGCCGCCGAAGGTGCCGCCGAGCTTCGTGTAGCCGTCCTTGACTGCCGCATAACCCGCAAGATAGCCGGATTCCTGCTCTTTGTAGACGATCGCGGTCACGTTCTTCAGAATCTCACCGCTGCCGTCGCCGACAGAATCCAGCGCCCAACCGTCAACAAAGACGAATTTGACGTCCGGGCTTTCCTTCGCGACTGCCGTCATGGCTGCCGCCTGAAGGAAACCGGGTGCAACGATGACTTTCGCGCCGTTCGTGATGGCCTGACGCATTGCCGCGATACGGTCGTTATCCGTCGCGTCCGCGCCGTTCGCCGGCTGGAAATAAGCATAGGTCTTGCCGTTTGCTTCCGCATAGGTCTTGACGCCCTCATAGGTGCCCTGGTTGAAGCCGCCGTCCATCAGCTGGCCGACGTCCGTCACAACCGCGAGTTCAGAAGTCTTCTTGACATCCGTGCAGGCGGCCATCGCAAAAACGACGACTGCCGTCAAAAGAATCGCCAATACTTTTTTCACAATGCATACCTCTCTTTTTTTATTGTACAGAAAATCTGTACAAAAGCATTATAGACCACCTTTCTGTCCCTCGTCAAGAAGAACGCGACAGAAAACAAAAAAAGTCGCAGAAAGCCGGACATTCCGCGCCGCCGGAGGCCTACCGGAGTGCCGCCATCAGCGTGCGGCCGTTCTTTTTCAGCCACTTCATGCACGCGTCATATTGGGGAGAGGCTGAACGCACCAGCGCGTAAAAGGCCTTCGAATGGTTCATTTCCTTCAAGTGGCAGAGTTCATGCACGACGATCGCGTCCTGCACTTCCTCCGGCGCACGCATGAGCAGCGCGTTAAAACTCAAGTTCCCTTTTGAAGAGCAGCTCCCCCAGCGGGTCTTCTGGAAGCGGATCGTGATCTTCCCGTAGGCGACCTGGAGCTGATGCGCATATGCCGCGGCCTTTACCGGAAGGACCGCCTTCGCCTGCTCCTTTAGAAGCCGCTTTTCCGCTTCCGTAAGCGGCGGGACGCTTTGCGCCTCCGCCGAAGCCTTCAGTTGTTTTTCGATCCGGCTCCGGTGCTTTTCGACGAAGTTCAGGATCTCGCGTTTCGATGTAAAATACGGCGCAAGGACCCTCACCGCCCCGTTTTTCACTTCGAGGCGGACGGATCTTCTTCTGCTTCTCTTCACCTGTATTTCCAACGTTGTTCTTCTCCCTAAACAAAGGAGCCGCCCTCTGTCAAGACGACGGCTCCGTTACGCCTGATGGATCGAAAACGGTCATTGCCAGGGGTTTTGCGTGACGTTCCAGGGGTCGTTGAACGCGTCCACCACCGCAGCCTTCAGGCCGGCGACGAGCTCCGGATCCGCGAACTTGTCCTTGTATTCCTCAGGGACGTAGGCCGATGCCTCGATGTCGATGTCCGCGATGCTCTTCGCGACGGCCAGCGCGCCGATGTAATACCCGTAATCATAACTCAAATGCGTGCCGTCGCGGACGATCCAGGCGCCTTCGTCTCCGAATTTGCTCGTCCGCATGTTCTGGATCACGACGAGCTCCGGGATCATGAATTCGATCTCCGGATGGTTCTTCATCAGCGTCATCGACATGTCGCGGTTCGCTTCAAACTGCTTCTTTTGGCTCCCTCCGTAGAGTTTCTCGAGGCGCCCGAGGATCTCCTCCGTCGAGCCTTCGCCCTCCTGCCAGGTCCAGTTCACCATCCAGCTGAAATGCGCGTCCGGCTGATATTGGCGGATATGGGTTTCCAGGATCTCCAGATACGGGTCCACCGACGAATAATCCCCGGAAACGACGCTGCCGGTGTTGAAAATGATGTGGTCCCACTTGGTCATTTTGAGCACCTGGTCCATCCGGTAGTTCGCGGGCTCCGTATAGTCCGGCGTGATCGTCCAGTTGCCTTTTCCGTTGTAATACAGGCGGTACACGGGATCGTCCGTCCGGAAGAAGTTGCAATGCATTTCCAGTGAACAGCCGCTGTAATAGAGCACCGCGACGTCGACCTTGTCGTAGCCCGCTTCCTTCAAGAGGTCGTACAGGTCGTGTGAAACGTTGACCGAATAGCTGTTGCCGACGAACAGTACCTTGATGTCGCCGCGTTTGTCCGCGTCCGGACTGATGAGGGGCGTCTCATCGGGGTCCCTTAAGGTGGTTTCCGGCGCCGTCGTCTCTTCCGGCGCCGAGGTCGTTTCCTCTTTCGCCGTCGTCTCTTCCGGGGCCGGTCCGTTGCCGGCGCAGCCGGTGAAGATCAAAAGG
>CAMZDH010000101.1 GCA_947305345.1 uncultured Lachnospiraceae bacterium
GATCTTTCTCGCGCTGGCGGTCCCGCTCGTCGTCCTGCTCTTGTTCATGGTCGTGGAATCCGCCCGCTATACAGGGCTTCGGGCTGTTCAGAAGTCCGTCGGGAACAATGCGTTAGACAGCATGTTCGCGTCTTATAACCGGACGCTGTTCGACGAATACGGCGTCGTATTCCTCGACGGCAGCGCGGACGGCGGGCTCCTGGACTGCGGGGCGCTGGAGCGCTCCTTTCAGGATGCGTATTTCAGCAATGCCGTTTCGCCGGTCGCCGAGCGGGTGTTCGGAAGCTCCTTCTTTTCGGCGAGCGGCATGTCGCCGGAGGTGACGAATGTCGTGACGGCGACGGATTACAACGGCGAGGTGTTCATCCGGTCGGTGGTCGATTATTACAAATACGATCTCGCGGGCTCGGTCTTTGAGACCGTCAAGGAAAAACTGGACCTGATCAGTCAGGGAGACAGTGCGAAAAGCGCCGCGGATCAGGACACCAACGCGTTACAATCGACGGACTGGAGCCAATACAGCGTCAGCGGCGGGGAATTGCCGCGCCCGATCCATTATGATCTGGAGGAACCGGAGCCGGGGACACCCGGTTCCGGGGATCCGGAAGAAACCGGGGAGGGCGTCGGATCCTCAGGCGAACCGCACGGCGGCGGTGGCGGCGGATCGGCTTCGTTTGGCGACGAAGAAGAGGAGCCGGAGCCGATCGACGACCGGAAGCTCAAGGGTGACATTGAGCACAGTGCGATCGGAAGCGCTCAGGCCTCCAAGGCGAAGGGGTGGCTTGCCCTTGTGACGCCAGCGAATACGACGGTTTCAGGTTATACGATGGATCAGGCCGACGCGCCCTCGCTCTCTGCCGTCGATGAGCGGCGCATTGAATCCGGCGGCTTTTTGGGCGAGCTGGCGGAGGGGCTCGGGTTTTACGAATACATTCTGGACCGATTTTCCTGTTATACGCATCAGACGCGGCAGTCCGGCATGATCTATGAGGTCGAATACGCGCTGTACGGTCACGCCTCTGACGTCAAAAACTTCGAGACCGCGCTGAACCGCATCATGTGGATCCGCGAAGGAATGAACATGCTGTATCTCATCGCGTCGGATCACCGGTCGGAGGCCAATGCGGTCGCGGAGACGCTGGTCGGCTGGACCGGCAATCAGCTGATCGTTTTGTTGACGGCGGCAGCATTGATGGCCGCTTGGGCGTATGCGGAATCGATCCTCGACGTCCGCGCGCTCCTGCAGGGGAAGCGTGTCGCATTTTTCAAGTCGGAGGAGAGCTGGGTGCTGTCGATACAGGGTATCGAAAACCTCTTGAGCGGCGGCGGGGAAGCGGCGAAGGAGGAAAAACTCGGCATGACGTACGAAGACTATCTTAGGGTGCTCCTCTATGCGTCGAACGAGAGCAAGACCGCGTATCACGTGATGGACCTGATCCAGGACCGGCTCCGGCAGCGCACGCCGAACTTCTTCATGGCGGCGCAGGTGTACGCGCTCGAGATCCGGGCGGACATCGTCGCAACCGGCTTTTTCAGCGCATCGCCGGTGGTAAAAAAACGGACCGGGAAAGACGCCTGGTACGTATTCAGCGAACGGTTCACCGAGGTTTATTAGACCATTCGGAAGGGTACAAAAAAGAATACTTCTCTGTCATCCATTTCTCTATTTTCAGATCAGCAAACGTAGGCATAAAACCCAAAAGCCAGGACGCACTTCTGCAGTGAAAACTAAATACTTACAATTGAATATCCAGCTAAAAACTATCCCAACACTACAGAGAAGTATTCTTTTTTGTACCCTTCTTACGCGGGGTTCCGGCGAACGCCGCCCGTCCGCAAAAAGGGCGGCGCGCGGCAGCCTGACGCTGGAAGCCGCGCTGACGCTGCCCTTCGTGATCATCCTGTTCCTTTCGATCCTGCAGCTCATCACGGCCTCGGTCTTTCAGGTTCGGCTCATGAATGCGATGGAGCAGGCGGGGCGGCGGCTTGCGTCTTATTACTACGCGGTCGCGGAGACCACGGACGAGGAGGAAAAGGGCCTGATCGCACGGACCATCGGGAGCGTCGTCTCGTACGCGGTGACGGGCGCGGTAGTGCGCGGCATGGTATTCGATACGCTGAAGCCCATGCCGGATCTCAGTAGCCTGATCGATGGCGGGGCGGACGGCATTTCCTTTTACCTAAGTCATTACGAGCCTGCGACACAGAGCATCCGGCTGTTCGCGGAATACCGGGTGCGGATTCCGTTTTTTCCATTGAAGGGGCTGTCTCTGCCGGTGCTGCAGTATTCGACGCACCGCGTCTGGACCGGCAAAGAAATGCCGGAGCACGAAGAGGAGCAGATGGTCTACGTCACGGAAACCGGGACGGTCTATCATACCGCGCTTTCCTGCACGAGTCTTTCGCTCAGTATCCGCGAGGTATCGCGTTCGAAGCTCGATACGATCCGAAACGCGAACGGCAGCATCTATCACACCTGCGAATACTGCGGGGAGGGCACCGGCGATAAGGTCTACGTGACGACACACGGGGTGCGTTATCATTCGGATAAGACCTGCTCGGGGCTCAAACGGAGCATTCAGAGCATTCCGATCTCCGAGGTCGGCGACCGGGCGCTCTGCAAGCGCTGTCAGGCGCGGGAGAAGCACTGAAGCCGTCCGGATGGGAATCTTTAGACGAGGAGGAAACCAATGATTTCGTGGATCGGAGCAGGGCTGATCCTGCCGCCGGCCGTGGTCCTGGATCTGAAAAAACGGCGGATTCCGCTGCTGATCCTTTTGATCGCGGCGCTGCCTGCGGTGCCGGTCAATCTCCTGTGGTCGGAGATGCATTGGCTTAAGATGGCCGGCGGCGCGCTGTTCGGCGGAGCGTTTTTACTGCTTGCCAGAGTGACGCATGAAAAGATCGGCTACGGCGACGGATTCCTGATCGCCGCGCTCGGACTGTGGCTCGGCATCGAAAGGATCGCGGTCTTGACGCTCCTTGGCATGCTGGCGGCAGGATTTACCGGCGTCGTATTGATGATCTTTAAAAAGAAGCGGCGGAAGGATCAGCTGCCGTTCGCGCCGTTTCTCGCGGCGGGCTGCGTACTCCGGCTGATTCTGGATTTTATTTAAAAAAGGAGGCGCTTATGCGGAAAACGCGCGATGCCGGGCGGTTGTCCCGCGGGGTGCTCACGGTGGAGACCGCGCTTGTCATGGGGATCCTTCTGGCATTGACCTTTTCAGCGGTCGTTTACGCGGGGTATCTCCACGACCGCGCGGTGCTGAAGGAAATGGCCGTGTATTATACGGAAGCGCTCATGCACCTCAAAGAGGAGCCGGTGGATTTTGACGGGCATCTGGAGATCACGCGCCTCGAGGAACAGAACATTCTCCGGACGAACAGCTACGCGGACGGGCTGGACGTTCATGCCATCGAAGCGCGATTTGCCGAGAGCGCGACGGAGAAAATGCTGTTTTCCGAGGTGACGGGCGCGTCCGTATCCATCGGGCAGACGAAAGTCGTCCTCCGCTACACGGGCGTGTTCCGGCTGAAGCTCGGCGCCCTGGTGGAGTCGATCCTGAGTTTTCAGGAGGGGCTGAGCGGCAGCGTTGAACAGGAAAGCGGTATGGCGCCGGAGGAATTCATCCGCCTCTGTCACGGCATCATCTGGCGGGATCGAAAGGAGGGATCATCCAATGAAGAAGAGCATCGTGAGTGACGGAAGGAACCGGTATCTGAGGCTGATTCCGGAGGCGGAGACCGCCGATGGGTATGAACTCAAAATGCTGACGCGGACGCAGCCGGACCAGCTGTTAAAGATCCACCCGGGGAGCGAGGGCGGCAGCGTGACCTTCGACTACGTGATCACGGACCTCGTCGCGCTCGAAACCACCGCCGAAGAGGCGCGGACCGTACTGCATGCCGTGGTGCTGGGGCTTGAAAGCACCGGCAGCCGCATGAACCATCACGGGGTCAAT
>CAMZDH010000102.1 GCA_947305345.1 uncultured Lachnospiraceae bacterium
ACAGACCTATGCCCTCAGTCAGAGCGACGAAGGCCACCAGTTCAGAGCGGAAGTCAGCATCATCGGCGGCGAAGACTACAACGCCTACATGTACACGCCCGTGAAGACGACGTATCTCACGGTCCAGGGCTACGCGGCAAGCTGCGCTCAGGAAGGGCTAAAGACCCACCAGGTCTGCCAGGGCTGCGGCGGGAAATTCATCAACGGACAGGCGGTCACGGACGTCGTCATTCCGAAGACGAACGACCACGTCTACGACAACGACTGCGACAAATTCTGCAACGTCTGCGCCTTCGAGCGCGAGGCGCAGCACACCTGGGGCATGGACTACAGCTTCACGGAGAACGGCCACTTAATGGAATGCACGGTCTGCGGCTTTAAGTCGGAACTTTATCCGCACGACTTAACCGTGACGATCCTGAAAGCCGCGATCTGCGGCACGGACGGCCTCATGCACAAGGAGTGCAGTCTTTGCGCATACAATGAGGACGCGTTCATTCCGGCGCCCGAGCACAAGATGGAATACATGGAGGCCGTAGCGGCAACCTGCGTGTCGCAGGGCTGCGAAGCGCATTATTACTGCGCGGGCTGCGATCTTCGGACGACGGACGCGGAAGGTAAGAATCAGATCGGCATTTACCATTTGCTGACGCCGATCGACCCCAACAACCACTACGGCGGGACCAAGATCGGTTACACCGCGAACGAGCATTACACGATCTGCGAATGCGGTGCGCACATTGAGAAAGGACCGCACACGTTTGACGAAAAGGGACGCTGTACGGTCTGCCATTACCAGAAGGGATCCAACGTCAAGACGGGCGGGAAGACGCTGACGAAGCACGACATGGTGCTGCCGACCTGTATTGAGACCGGCACGAAGGAATATTACACCGACGAAGACGGGAAGATGTACTTAAGCCCGGCCGGCATCGTCGAAGTGGCTTCCACGAATCTCGTACTGCCGAAGTCCACGGTACGCCACGTCGGCGGCCCGTACGGGCATGATGGGAAGGAACATTGGGTCGACTGCGCCTGCGGCACGAAACTCAACACCGCCCCGCACAAGCTGAATGCAAACAAGGTGTGTAAGATCTGCGGATACCGCGCGCTTTTCGCGTTCCCGTGGTGGATCTGGCTCGTCATCATTCCGGCGGCAGTTTTGCTGCTGGGAGGTCTTGCGGCACTCATCATCGTGCTTGCCGTAACCAAGAAGAGAAAGAAGGAAGAGAAGAAACAAGAAGAACAGAAAGAATGATCTTTCTGAAACGAAAAAGCCGAAGCGGCGGTGACCCCGAAGCTTCGGCTTTTTTTCGGAGACGGTCCGGCAGGTCCTTGTGCCCGCCGGGCTTTTGTGTATTCCCGTCAGGGAGCCATGAACGTAAAGAGTGCCATGACTTCACGCCTGCTGAGCGATCCGCTGATCTCGTAAACGATGGGACCGGCAAACTGCCGGATGCAGCGGCCGTCGTATTCATAGATAATGGGACCCGCGAACCGCCGCAGATACCGCCCGTCGAATTCGTACACGATGGGGCCTGCAAACTGCCGGATGTTTCTGTCGTCGATCTCAAAGATGATGGACCCTGCGAACCGTCTTAGATACTTCCCGTCGAATTCATACAGGATGGGACCGGCAAACTGCCGGACGTAGCGTCCGTCGAATTCGTACATGATAGGACCTGCAAAACGTCTGATCTGTGCCATCGTGACCTCCTCTTTCCGTCCGGCGCATGTGCCGGGAGCGTTTTCGTCCGTTCAATGAACTCTCTGTAGATCAATATACCACGTTTTTCACGGTCTTGCAGGATGTATTTATTCATAGTACAATAAAAACCCCTGAAACCCGAATGAAAGAAGGGCTTCAGGGGTTTTGGCCATTCCGGGAACGCTTTTACAGGAGCGTGACCTTCTCGATCCGGTCCCATTCCTGCTTTTCGCACCAGTACACCGTCTGTTCCTGCACGTCAAAGACCATGGAGACGACGGTCGGGCACACGTTTTGCGCGACCGCCTTCAGCACGTCGAAACAGTCGGGAACGTCAAAGTCCACAGGCGCCTTCCAGCCTTCCGTCGCGTCGTTGGCCTCGATGTAGACCCCGGCGGCATCGGACCGGACCCGGTACTCCATGTTCAAAAGATCCAGATTCCACCCGACGATGGTTTTCTTTTTTATTGACGACAAGACTTGTACACATGGATCACGCTCCGAAAGGTTCTCTGTTCATTCCCACTCCAGCAAAAGTTCAGATCCGTCCTCAAACCGCACAGTGCCGATCCCTTTTTCGAGACCGGGAATGGTGAGCACGCCGTTTTCAAAGGTGAAGGAAACGGCCTCGCCGCCGACTTCGAAGGCGGTTGGGGCCCCTGCGTCCCGCGGGTCAAGTTCAACGGCCACGGCCTTTTTCGACGCGTCGTACCGGACGGCCGAAGGGTCTTTTAATACCGCGCCGTGCCCCTTAAGAAGCGCCTCAAGATTTTGAATCTCCATGGGATTCAGGCCTGCAGCCGCGAGGAAGGATCTTGCCTTGTCGGCATCCGTCCCGCCGGGCAGTTCCGCGAACGCATTTAAGAGCAATTCATAATCATAACCCTCGGCTTCAGAGTCGTCATCGGCGTTCACATAGCGGCTTCCCGTGAGTTCGTAGTCGATCGCCCGATCCACGGCCGTTCTTCCCGCAAGCGCTTCGAGCATGAACGCAAAGGAGCCCGTCCGGTCCGCGCCCGCCTTGCAATGGAAGATCACCGGATACGCGTCCGGCCGGGTGAGCAGCCGGAAGGAATTCACGGAAAGAGAGGGGTTCTCAATAAAATAGCCGTAATAGCCGATCGGGTCGACCACGATCGTCACCCGGTCTTCCGGGAGGAAACTGCTTACGAAATCTTCTTCCGGATTCCGGAAATCGATCTCCGTCCGGATCCCGAGTTCATTTACGAGAACGTCGACGGCTTCCGTGCCGCCGCTCTCGAGTTTGCCGCTCCGGTAGAGGAGTCCCTGGGGGATCCCGCCTTCCGCGTCCCGCGACCAGTTGCCGATGTCGCGGGCATTTTCAACGCCCGGGATCACGAGGAGCCGCGGGCCGGGCTTCGTCGTAAACGTCGAGACGGCGCTCTTCACGGCGGTCCCGTCGGCCGCTTCCGCGCGGACATACCAATAATAGGTCGCGCCGGTATTGAAGTTTCCGATCCGCATGCTCCGGCGGCGGTCAGGGTCGATGACGACGGTCCGCGGGCGCTCAAAATCCGGGGTTTCCGAAAGAACGACCGCATACTGATAGGCTTTCGGGTCCACGCCTTCCGTTTCCCGGATCTCGACCGAGAACTGCGTCGCTTCAGGCTCCGGCCAGGCGCCCTTCATCTGCTTTTTCACGCTTTCGGATAAATCGCCGGAAGCGTACTGTTCCGCCGCGAGGGCAACGTACTCCCGAACCGCGGCAGGAACGGTGTCAACCTCCCCTGCAGGACCCGCCGCAACGAGCCAGGAGACCTCCTTTTCTTCGCGTTTTTCCGTCTCTTGAGAAGGTTCTGTGCCGTTATCTCCGGGAACGGCCCTGCAAGCGCCGAAAACGGGTGTTATGAGCAATATTAACGCCAAAACGAGTAAATATCCGTTTTTGAAACTGCTGCCGAAAAAGTGCGTTATTCGCGTCTTCACGTCCATTTCCCCTTTATGCCCGCTTTGCCGCCGGGACCTTATTCTTCCACGACGAAACTGACGCCGTCGATCTCGCTGATCCGGGAAACATAAAGGCTGCAAAGCGAAGTCATCGCCCCGCCGAGACAGATGAGAATGTGCGTCCGAAGACCGGCCGCCCGGCCGTGGCGTCCCCGCTCGTTTCCGATCACGCCGCCCGCGATTACCGCAAGCAGGAGACGGATCAGCACGGTCACGAAATTGAAGCTCTGGAGATAATTATAAATAGACTGGATCTGTTCCATAAG
>CAMZDH010000103.1 GCA_947305345.1 uncultured Lachnospiraceae bacterium
CTTTATGTCGACCTCCTGAAGAAGATCCACGAGACCGTTGTCCCGAAAGGCGACCTGCCGGAGCAGAAGGGCGTCGCTCTTAGCTGGCTCCCCGCGATCGGGAACGCGAACGCATTGCCTGAGAATGCTTTTCAAAAGCTGAAAGCGCTCTTTGAAGCGGTGCCGGACAACGATCATATGATCCACGGTGACTATCACATCAAGAACGTGATGCTGCAGGACAAGGAAGCGATCCTCATCGACATGGATACGCTCGCGGTAGGCGACCCGGTCTTCGAGTTTTCCTCGATCTGGCTCGCCTACGAGGGCTTCAGTTCGATCGACCGCAGCACGGTAAAAAGATTTCTCGGCATCGATTATGAAATGAGCACGAAGCTGTTTGAGCGGACGCTCCGCGGATACCTCGGGACGGACGACGGGACCGCGCTCGAAAGCGCGCGGAGCAAGACGATGCTCTGCGGCAACACGCGGCTCTTAAGCCGCACGATCCGGAAGGATCCGGGAAACTTAGAACTCATCGAATGCGCGAAAAACGCGCTTCTCGGTCTTCTCGAAAAGGTCGATTCGCTGGCCTTCTGAAGACCTGCGGACAGTCAAAACGCCCTGCGCACTGCAGGGCGTTTTTTTGACGCGTGATCAAGACTCAGCGGCAGTTGAAAGCGACCTTGACGAGCCCTTTTTCGTTTTTGGAAACTTCCGCCAATGCACCGGTGACGAGCGGCATCATCGGCGAGAGATGGCCGATGTCGAGGTCCATGAGGATCGGGACCCCGAAGTCGGAAAGCATCCCCGTCACCGCATTGTACTGGTCGAGCCCCATCATTTCCTGCCCCATGACGAGCGGGCGGCCGATGAGGAAGGCGCGGACGCCGGAAAACCAGCCGGCGTTTTTGAGCTGCCACAAGGCGCGGCGGATGCCGAAGACGTTCAGGTCGCAGGACTCCAGGAACCATAAAAACCCGTCCTCCCGGTACTTTTCGGAGAAATCGCGGTCGTATTTTGTGCCGCAGAGGTACACGAGGCAGTCGAGGCACCCGCCGATGAGACGGCCGCGAAGCACCGATCCGTCCCAGCCCTCGTAGACCGGGACGCTTTTTTCCGTGACCGCGTAGGGCGCGAGCGGATGCAGAAGATCGTGCTCCTGCTTCTTTTCCCAGAGATCATACCCCTCGACCGACTTCGTTTCCCCCGTCAGGAGCCCGAAGGCATCCCGGATCGACGGATGCCAGGGTTCCATCCCGAAATCTGAAAGGCAGGGACCGTAGATCGCGGCCGTGTCGAGGAGCGTTGCCGACAGAAACGTGAAATTCGTATTGTCGGAATAACCACAGTACCATTTTGGCGCGGCCTCCTTCAAGGCGTCAAAGTCAACGTGGTCGAGCGTTTCGCACATCAGTTCTCCGCCGCCGACCGCGATCAGGACGTCGTTTTTGTCACTGAGATACTGCCGCGTGAGTTCTTCGCCGGTTTCAGCCGGGGGCGCGGAAATGCCGATGCCGTCGCTCCGGAAGGTGTTTTTTCCGGGGTCCAAGCGGTAGCCCGCTTCCCTGAACTTTTTGAACGCGTTTTTGACCATGGACTGATACGGTTCGATGCCGGCGCCGAAGCTCGGGGCCGCGGTGCCGATCGTGCCGTTTGGCTGTAAACAAGCGGGATAACGCATGAGAACTCCTTTCTGAAACGCGGTGATCCGGCAGCGCATTGCGGCTCACCGCGCTGCCGTTTCCGATTATAGCGGAAAAGCGCGGAAATGACAAGAAAAAAGGGAGATCCGCCTATTGAACCGGCGTGCGGCAAAACAAAAACAGGGTTGACTTTTATTATTATATCAAGTAAGATGTTTACGATCATTTTTTGAAGCTGAGGTGCTGGCATGTTCTCCCGTGGAAAGTCCGGAACAACTGAACTTTTCCCCTTTGCGGACATGCATTGCCATGTGCTTCCAGGCGTGGACGACGGTTCACAGTCCATGGAGATGTCTTTGAAGATGCTGAAAATCGCCGCTTCGGAAAACATCTCGAAAATGATCCTGACACCACATTTTGTCATCGGAGCGCTGGAGCATTCCACCGCTGCGTTTTCTGCACGTTTTGAGGCATTGACGGAGGCTGCAAAGGCGGAAGGCATCGGGATCGAGTTCTACCTCGGAAACGAGCTGTTCTGCTCGGGCGGAATGGAGGGACGGCTGAAAGACGGAAGTGTCCTGACGCTCGCGGGCTCGAATTGCCTGCTGATCGAGTTTTTCCGATCGGTTTCAAGGACGGCCCTCCGGAACGCGGTGCTGATGGTGAAGAGTGCCGGCCTCACGCCGGTGCTTGCGCACGTGGAGCGGTATTACGAGCTCTTCAATCACCCGGAAGCCGTGCCGGAGCTCAAGAAACTCGGCGCGCTGATCCAGGTAAACGTCAGCACGATCCTCGGCAGCTCGGGCGCCGCGGAGAAGCGTTTCGCCCGGAATCTCTTAAAGGCGGAATGCGTCGACTTCCTCGCGACGGACGCGCACAACATCGACAGCCGCGCGCCGCTTGTGCAGAGAGCGCTCCGGAAGCTCTACAAAAAGTACGACCGGGCGTACGTTCGGCGGATCTCATACGAAAATACCTGCAGGCTGTTAATGCATCAGGATGTGAATTGAAAGGAGTCAGGGTTTGGAAATGCAGGATCAACAGAACCCAGGAAAAGAAATCAACATATCGGAGCTCTTCCGGCTCCTGTGGCACAATGCCTGGATCATCGCGATCGCGACCGGCGTTTTGGGCATTGCGGCGTTCTTCTACAGCTCATTCGTCATCACGACACAGTACACCTCGACGACGAGCATGTACGTCATGAGCTCTTCACAGTCGCTGACCTATCAGGACACGCAGCTGTCCATGCAGATCATGCGGGACTATAAGGAGATCGTCACGAGCCGCTCCGTGCTCGAAGAGGCGATCGAGAGGACCGGCATCGAGACGACTGTTGAGGCACTGAAGAAGAAGATCAAGCTGTCCAATACGGAGAACACCCGCGTCATCACGATCTCGGTACAGGATCCGTCGCCGGTGGTCGCGCAGCAGCTTGCGGAAATGGTCCGCACGGTCTCCGCGGAGAAGATCAGGCAGATCCTCGATGTGGATGCGGTCAATACGGTCGACAAAGCCAATCTGCCGGATAAAAAATCCTCTCCGTCGATCTCTCGCTGGACGCTCACGGGCGCACTGATCGGTTTTATGCTTTCGGCGCTTATCCTGATCATCTTGCATCTCGCGAATACGACGATCAAGTCTTCGGAGGACGTCGAGCGGTATCTTGGTTTAAGCACACTTGCGACGATCCCGGTGCACGAGAGCGCGGAGAACGCCGCGAGCAAGGGCAAAAAGCCGCTGTTTGGCAAGCTTCGGAAAGCGAAGAGATAGGGGGGAAACGGTCATCGTGCAGCACATCGAATTAAAGAAACAGAAACTGGATTTTGAAACCAACGAGGCCTATAAAGCCCTCCGCGTGAACGTGGAGTTTTCAGGCGACAACTTAAAGGTCATTTCGATCACGTCCTGCCTGCCGAACGAAGGCAAATCGACCACGGCTTACCAGTTGGCGCGCTCTTTCGCGGATCGAAGCGGATCTTCGGAAATCGTGCCTGCAGAAGTATTCCGCGGACGGCTCCGTAAAGCTTGGCCTTGTGGACTATCTGGCCGGCAAGGAAAAACTCATGGACGTCCTGACCGCAACAGATTTTCCGAATCTCTTCGTGATCTTCGCGGGACGTACGACGCCGAACCCCTCCGAGCTCCTTGGCAACAAGTATTTTAAAATGCTGCTTGAATCCGCCCGGGAAACCTTTGACATCGCGATCGTCGACACGCCGCCGGTAAGTTCCGTCATCGACGCGGCCATGGTGGCCTCTATTGTCGACTGCGTCGTGCTGATCATCAAGCACGTCAGCATCAACT
>CAMZDH010000104.1 GCA_947305345.1 uncultured Lachnospiraceae bacterium
GACGCTGCCCGCAGTGCTGTTTTCAAGCGGCCCGACGCCGTAGCGGCAGAGCCCCTTGTCAACGGCCGAGAAGACTGCGTCAAAATCCGAAAAGAACAGGACGTTCGCGTTCCGGAACAGTTTTTCCGCGGCGAGCCCCGAATACGCGCCTTCGACGCCCTGGCAGGCAACGAAGCCGCCCTCGGGGAAAAGCTGCGGCGTCGTTTCGATCGCCTTTTGGATCTTCGCCGTCAGCTCGGTGCCGCCGCCGATCAGGCGGTTCTGGTATGCGCGGCTGAGTTCGAACATCAGCTGATAGAGCAGTCTCGAATACTCTTTGACCTCCTCCGGGGACGCCTCTTCCACGGCGCGGAGCTTTTCCTTCTCGCGCTTCATGTCCAGCACCGGCAGGCGGTTTTCCTTCTTGTATGCCGCGATCTCCTTCGCGACCTCCATCCGCTCCGAAAAGAGTTTGACCAGCTGTTCATCAATTGCGTCAATGCGGTCGCGGTAACTGTTCTGTTCCATCAGGTCCTCCTTCGTTACAGCTCTTTTTTTCGATTGAGCAGCGCGTCGTAGACCGCCAGCGCGGCCGCGGCTTCGACTGCCGGCACCGCGCGGACGACGACGCAGGGGTCGTGCCGTCCCGGGGCGGAGACCGTCACCGGCTCCAGAGTCTTCAGATCGACGCTTGCCTGCGGCTTCGCGATCGACGGCGTCGGCTTGACCGCGACGGAAAAGCGAATGCATTTTCCGTCGGTAATGCCGCCTAAGATCCCGCCCGCGTGGTTCGTCACCGGTCTCACGCATCCTGCTTCGACGCCGTAAGCGTCGTTGTTTTCACTGCCTTTCTTTGCCGCCGCTTCGAACCCGTCTCCGAATTCGATGCCCTTCACGGCCGGAATGCCGAAGACCGCTTTCGCGATGCGGTTTTCCATGCCGTCAAAGATCGGATCGCCGAGTCCTGCCGGGACGTTTCGGACCTTGCATTCGATCACGCCGCCGACGGAATCGCCTTCCGCCTTCACTTCGGCAATGCGTTCCTGCATGGCTTCGCCCGCGGCGTCGGAGACCGTCGGAAACGCCTTTTCAGACGTCGGCTGCCGGAGCGGCCCTTCATCCGCGATCCCGCCGATCGAGGCAACGCGGGAAAGGATCTCGATCCCCTCTTTTTCAAGGAGCTGCTTCACGATCCCGCCGGCCAGAACGAGCGCCGCGGTGAGGCGTCCGGAAAAGTGCCCGCCGCCCGAGGCGTCTTCAAAGCCGCCGTATTTGACGCGCGCGGTAAAGTCCGCGTGGCCGGGCCGCGGGACGTCCTTCAGGGCCTCGTAGTCCGAGGGACGCGCGTTCGTGTTCCGGATCACGGCCGCGATCGGCGCGCCGCAGGTCCGGTTTCCGACGAACCCGCCGAGGAACTCCGGCTCGTCCGCTTCTTTCCTTGCGGTCGAAAACGCATTCTTCCCGGGGGCGCGGCGGTCCAGAAAAGCCTGCAGGGCTTCGAAATCGATCTCCTGCCCGGCGGGGATCCCTTCCAGCACCATGCCGATGCCGGCAGAATGCGACTGCCCGAAGATCGTGAGCTTGATGTTTTCTCCGTACTGACTCGCCATCGATCAGACTCCTTTCAGGGTTTCACGCGTATGGAAAAACGCGGGATAAGACTTTTCAACGCATTCCGCGTCCGGGATCCGGACCGGGGACAATGCGCCCGCCGCCGCGACCGCTGCCGCCATCGCGATGCGGTGATCGCGGTAGGTATTGACCGTGCCGCCGGTCAGAAACTGCCGGCCGAGGATCCGGAGCCCGTCTTCCGTCTCTTCCGCGCTGCCGCCGAGGGAACAAATAAGCTCCGCGGTCGCTTTCAGACGGTCCGACTCCTTTAAGCGGAGGCGCTTCGCGTTGTAAATGACGGTCTCGCCCTCCGATAATGCCGCGACGACCGCGGCCGTCGGCACGAGATCCGGAATGCCGGACGCGTCGAGACGGATGCCTAAAAGCCGCTGCTTCCGGACTGTGACGCTGTCTTCAGCGCATGAAACCGTCGCGCCGAAGCGTTTTAAGATCTCCAGAATCTCCCGGTCCCCCTGCGTCGATTGAAGGTCCAGTCCGGTGACCGTGATGCCTCCTTCCGACAATGCGCCAAGACACAGGAAAAAGGCCGCGCCGGACCAGTCGCCTTCAACGGAGAACGGCCCGTAAAGCGCTGCCTTCTGATTGCCGGGGACCGTATAATTCCAGCCGTCCCGGTGCCAGACGATGCCGGCCTGGGACAGCACGTTTTCCGTCAGATGAATGTAGTTTTCCGACTCGACGCGCCCGGACAGCCGAAGCGTCGAATCGCCCGGCAGGAACGGGAGCGCCATGAGCAATCCTGAAATGTACTGGGAAGACACGTTCGCGGGAAGCCGGAAGCCGCCGCTTTGTAACGCGCCGGATGCGTACAAAAGCGCGCCGTCCTTTTCGATCCGCATGCCGTGCGCTTCCAGTTCTTCCGCATACGGCGACAGCGGGCGTTCCGGCAGCCGGCCTTCGAGGTGAAATACGGCATTTTTCCGGAGCACGCCGACGAGCGGCAGGAGAAACCGGAGCGTCGAACCGCTTTCACCGGGATAGAGATCCACGGCCGCCTCAGCGCTGCCGCTGAGCAATGCTTCCATGCAGGAAAGCGTCGAGTCGACGTCCCGGTTGATGCCGTATAGTTTTCCGACTTCGGGATTATCCGAAAGCGCGCCGAGCAGGATCAGCCGGTGCGCTGTAGATTTGGACGGCGGCGCGGCAACGGTCCCTGAAAGCGGACCCGGCGGTAAAACGATGTTCATTTCGCGCCTCCTGCCGTAAGCCACCCTTCGATCTCACCTGCCGGCACGCTGATGATCCGGCACGCGCCGATCGCTTCCGGCACGATCAGGCGGTACATTCCGCCGTCTGCCTTTTTATCGCTCTTCATCGCCTCGCTCATTTCGGACGCGGTGAAGGGAAGCTCCGTCGGCAGTCCGTACCGGCGTAAAATGTCTTCCGTTTCCAAGGCGGTCTCGCGGCTGCAATACCCGTAAGCCGCCGCAGCCCGCGCGATCGACGCCATGCCGATCGCGACCGCCTGTCCGTGCAGGAGCGTGTAGCCGCTCAGGCGCTCGACCGCGTGCCCGAATGTGTGACCGTAATTCAACAGCATCCGCTCGCCGGTCTCGAATTCGTCGCGTTCGACGATGTCCCGCTTCATGGTCACCGCGGTCCCGATGACCGCCTCCAGCTGATCGCGGATCGGCGTTTCCCGAAGGGACCGGTAAAATGCGGCATTGCCGAAGAGCCCGTATTTGACGGTCTCCGCGGCGCCGGACTGCCACTGCTCCTCCGGAAGCGTCTGAAAGACGTCCGTGTCGCAGACGACGAGCGACGGCTGATGGAACGCGCCGGCGAGGTTCTTTCCGGCTTCCAGATCGACGGCTGTTTTTCCGCCGACCGAGGAATCCACCGCCGCAAGAAGGGTCGTCGGCACCTGCACGTAACGGATGCCGCGTAGATACGTCGCCGCAACGAACCCTGCGAGATCTCCGGCGACGCCGCCGCCGAGCGCGAAGACGAGGTCTTTTCTCGAAAGGCGCCGCTCCGCCAGAAAATTGAGCGCCCGGGCGTAGGTCGAAAGCGTCTTTTCCTTTTCACCGTGCGGAAACACAAAGGAGAAGACGGTGAGCCCGGCTGCTTCCAGCGCGCGCTGAAGCGCTTCCCCGTAAAGCGGAAAGACGATATCGTCGGAAATGATCGCCGCCGAAGCCGCATTATCAAAAACAGGCTGCGGACTTGAAAGCGTCCCGATCAGGCCGCTGCCGATCCGGATCTCATAGTCTTTGGAAGCGTGTACCGTTACGGTCTTCATGGCCCGTCCACCTCTTCCTTCCGTTTTTTGCCCTCTTCGAGCAGGGCGCGCATGGTCTCACGGTCGCCCGTTTCCA
>CAMZDH010000105.1 GCA_947305345.1 uncultured Lachnospiraceae bacterium
CGCCGTGATCCTGTATTCCGGCGGCACGACCGGGACGACCAAGGGTATTCTTCTGACGAATAAAAATTTCAACGCGCTCGGCGAGCAGGTGCTCGCAGCGAATCCGATGTTCCGGATCGGCGACAAAATGCTGGCCGCGATGCCCGTGTTCCACGGCTTCGGGCTCGGCGTCTGCATCCACACGATGCTGTCGCAGGGCGGCCGCTGCATTCTGATCCCGCGTTTTACCGCGAAGACCTACGCCAAGGACATCTTAAAATACCGCTGCAACTTCATCGCCGGCGTGCCGACGCTTTTCGAGGCGCTGCTCCGGGTCGATTCGATGAAGAACGCGGATCTGTCCTGCTTGAAGGGCGTATTTTCCGGCGGCGATTCGCTGTCCGTTGAGCTCAAAAAGAAATTCGACAAGTTCTTATATGACCACAAATCGGTCATCCAGGTCCGGGAGGGCTACGGCACGACGGAGACGGTCACGGCCTGCTGCCTGACGCCGCCGAACCGTCACAAGGAAGGCTCGATCGGCATTCCGTTCCCGGACACCTATATCAAGATCGTGAAACCGGACACCGAGGAAGAGGTGCCGTACGGCATCGAGGGCGAGATCCTGCTTGCCGGTCCTACGGTTATGAAGGCCTATATGAACCATCCGGAAGAGACCGCGAAAACGCTCCGGAAGCACGCCGACGGCCAGACCTACGTCTACACCGGCGATCTCGGCGTCATGGACGAAGAGGGCTTCGTCTATTTCAGGGGGCGCGCGAAGCGTATGATCATTTCGTCCGGCTACAACATTTACCCCGCGCAGCTGGAGAACATCATCGATGCACATGAAAAGGTCCAGATGTCCTGCGTCATCGGCGTGCCGGATCCCTACAAGATGCAGAAGGTCAAGGCCTTCGTCATGCTGAAAAAGGGGATCGCGCCGACAGGCGAGGTCAAGACCGAGATCCTGAACCACTGCCGCGAGCACATCGCGAAATACGCGATGCCTTACGACATCGAGTTCAGGGAGGAGATGCCGAAAACACTTGTCGGCAAGGTCAATTTCCGGCTGCTCGAACAGGAAGAACAGGAAAAGATGAAGGCTGCCGAAGGAAGCGCCTCCGGCAACTGAGACGAACCGCTTATGGAGAAGATCAAAGTACTGTATGCCGCATCGGAATGCGTGCCGTTCATCAAGACGGGCGGTCTTTCCGACGTCGCCGGATCGCTTCCGAAATACTTCGACCGCGAGCGCTTCGACGTCCGCGTGATCCTGCCGCGTTACGACTGCATTCCGTCCTCTTACCGGGACCGGATGCAATATGTGACCGGGTTTCCGCTCTGTCAGAAATTCCCCGGCGGCTATGCGGCATTCTACAGTTACGAGATCGACGGCGTGACCTTTTACTTCGTGGAATCAGATCATCTTTTTTCCGGTTCCTGGCCGTACAGCGACGTCGGGAACGACCTGTACCGCTTCGCGGCGTTCTGCAACGCCGTGGTCTGCTTTGCGTTCAACGAGGTGTTCCAGCCGGACATCCTTCATTGCAACGACTGGCAGACGGCCCTGATCCCGATGTATCTTAGGGAGCTTGCGTTCGAAAACCCGAAGCTCTGGCGATACGAGACGGTCTTCACGATCCACAACCTCCGGTTCCAGGGCGTCTACGACATTCCGAACATGCAGCGCAAGACCTGGCTGCCGCCGGTGTATTTCCATCGCGACGGCATTGAATTCTACGGCAATGCGAACCTGATGAAGGGCGCGCTCCAGTACGCCGGCAAGATCACGACGGTCTCCGGGACTTATATGAAGGAGATCTGTACTCCGGAATACGGCGAGGGCCTCGACGGGGTCTTACGCTGGCGGGAACCGGATCTTTACGGCATCGTGAACGGCATCGACACCGTGAGCTACGATCCGAAAACGGACGAGGCGCTGCCGTTCCGGTACAATGAAAAACACATCGCGGCGGGAAAGGCCGCGAACAAAACCGCGCTTCAGAAGGAACTGGGGCTCGAAGTCAATCCGGACGTCTTTCTCATCGGCGTCGTGTCGCGCCTGACCGATCAGAAGGGGATCGAGCTCATCGCGTCGGCGTTGGACGAGATTGTGGATCCGCTCACGCAGATTGTCGTTCTCGGCACCGGAGAATCCTATTATGAGGAGTTCTTCCATGAAGCCGCCGCACGCCATCCGGGCCGGGTTTCCGCAAATACCTTTTTCTCGGAAGCGCTGTCACGGCGGATCTACGCCGCGACCGATGCGTTCCTGATGCCTTCCAGGTTCGAGCCCTGCGGGCTATCCCAACTGATCGCGCTCCGCTACGGATCGGTTCCGATCGTACGCGAGACCGGCGGCTTAAAGGATACGGTCGTGCCTTACAACGAGTATACCGGCGAGGGGACCGGATTCTCGTTCGCGCACTATGACCGCGGCGAGTTCCTGTGGGCGGTCAATTATGCGAAATCCCTGTATTTCAATCACCGCAGCGTCTACCGGAAACTGACGGAACAGGCGATGAAGGCAGATTTTTCGTGGCAGGCTTCGGCACGGAAATACGAGGATCTTTATGATGAGATGACGGGGCGTAAGTTTGCGCCGAAGGAGGAAGTGTGAAAGCCGTTCGTATTCTGGCGATCGTCGATCTTGTACTGATCGGCCTTGCCTTCGTCTTCATGATCGTTATGCTGGTTTATGGACAGTACAAGGGGTTCTACGCCGGCGGCACCGTGCTCGTTGCGCTGATCCTCGCCGGATTTTTACTGAACCGCGCCCGGAACGAACGCGAAAAGCGGGAAGCGGAAACGAAAGCGCCGGACGATCCGTCCGATCCGGAGACCCGGGAAAAAGCGGAATAATCGGATGATTTCCGCCTTTCTTCTTGTATTGAGCATTTTTTTGTGATAAAATATGCTAAAAGGGGCAGTGTATGAGAGTGATCGCGGGCAGCCGAAGAAGCCTTCCCTTAAAGACCGTGAAGTCCGATGCCGTGCGGCCGACGACGGACCGGATCAAGGAAACGCTTTTCAACATGCTGCAGCCGTATCTTCCCGGCGCGGTTTTCATCGATCTTTTCGCGGGAAGCGGCGGCATCGGGATCGAGGCGCTTTCGAGAGGCGCAAAAAAGGCGTTCTTCATCGACCGCTCGAGAGAGGCCGTGAAGGTGATCCGTGAGAACCTTGCGTTCACGAAACTGGAGGCGGAAGCCGAAGTGTTTGAAACGGACGCTTTTTCCGGACTTACCAGGGTCGGAAAAGCCTGTCCGGAGGGCGCGGATATCCTGTTCATGGATCCGCCTTACGGCGAAGGACTCGAAAAGCGGGTACTGGAAGCATTGACCGCATTGCCTCTTCTGAAGCCATCGGCTCTGATCATTTTCGATGCCTCGGCGGATACCGATACGGAATACGCGGCCGGACTTGGCTATGAGATCGTTAAGATCAAGTCTTACGGATCAAACATGCACGTCTGGCTGAAACGGAGCAGCTTATGAAAACAGCGATCTATCCGGGCTCCTTTGACCCGGTCACCTACGGACATCTGGACATCATCGAACGCGCTGCGTTGATCTCGGACCGCCTGATCGTCGGCGTCCTTAACAACTCCTCGAAAGCCCCCTGGTTCAGCGTTGGGGAACGCGTGGAAATGCTGAAGGAAGCGACGAAGCATCTTACGAACGTCGAGGTCAGGTCTTTTTCAGGATTGACCGTCGAGTTCGCGAGGGAAGTGGGCGCGACCTTCATGTTCAGGGGATTAAGAGCCGTCACGGACTTTGAGTACGAGCTGCAGCTCTCCCAGATCAACCGGAAGATCTCTGAGGAGGTCGATACCGTATTCTTAACGACAAATCTCAAATACGCGTATCTTTCCTCATCGATCGTCAAGGAGATCGCTTCGTACGACGGCGACATCAACGACTTCGTG
>CAMZDH010000106.1 GCA_947305345.1 uncultured Lachnospiraceae bacterium
CGAAGCGGGCTTAAAGACCGCGCTTCAGATCGCGCGTTGCCCGGGCATCCGGATGGAAGGCGTGTTCTCGCATCTCGCCCGGATGGACGAGGAGGATGAGACTCCGTCGCTTGCGCAGGCGGACGCATTCTTTGCGTTTGTCACCTCGCTTCGGGCAAACGGATGCTGTCCCGAATACGTTCACATCGGCAACAGCGCGGCGACGATCCGGGAAAAGGGTTTTCCGTTTGCGAATCTGACGCGGCTCGGCATTTCCCTTTTCGGGCTGTTCCCGTCCGAAGAGCCGGTCTACGGCGATCTGAAGCTCCGGTCCGTGATGTCGCTCTTCAGCCGGATCACGTATGTGAAGACCGTGCCGGCAGGAATGCCGGTGAGTTACGGCGGCACGTTCGTGACGGCGCGGGAAACGAAGATCGCGACCGTCGCCTGCGGCTACGCGGACGGCTATCCCCGGGCGCTTTCCAACAAGGGCTCCGTGCTCGTCCATGGTAAGCGCTGCCCGATCCTCGGCAGGATCTGCATGGACCAGTTCATGATCGACGTCACGGACGCCGGAGAAGTCGCGGAAGGCGATGAAGTCCTCCTTTTCGGAAGAGACGGCGAAAACGCGCTGCCGCTTTCGGAACTTGCCGAAGCTGCCGGAACGATCACCTACGAGCTTCTCTGCAATGTCAGCGTGCGCGTGCCGAGGATCTATGAAAATGCGGCTCCGGACCGCTAAACGCGTTCTTTCGCGGAAACAGCGCGTTTTCTTCGGAAAAACCGCTTGACTTTTACGCATTTTCCTAGTATATTTAGACGGATGCCGCACAGCGAGGTTATAAGTGTGCCCTGATGCACCACCACAGCTGGCGAGTAATGATAGAAGGAGGACCTTCAGAATGTACGCAATTATTGCAACAGGCGGTAAGCAGTACAAAGTCGAGGAAGGCGATATCATTCGTGTGGAAAAGTTGGAGGCTGAAGAGGGCAAGGAGTATACTCTGGACCAGGTTTTGGCCGTCAATGACGGCGAATTGAAACTGGGTGCCCCGACTTTGGAAGGCGCGACGGTCACGGCCACGGTTGTCGGATCCGGGCGTGGCAAAAAAGTCGTCGTTTACAAGTACAAGAGGAAGAGCGGCTACCACAAGAAGAACGGTCACAGACAGGCCTACACCGCGTTAAAGATCGAAAAGATCAACGCGTGATCCATGGAAGCAGTCATTTATCGGGATTCGAGCGGACAGAATTACGGCGTTCAGGTATCCGGGCACAGCGATCTGGGACCCGCCGGCAATGACGTTTTATGCAGCGCCGTGAGCGCGCTCACCATCAATTTCGTCAACTCTGTCGAAGCCTTCACCAAGGACAAATGGAAAGTCTTGGCGGTGAACGAGGAGGAAGGGTTCCTTCACGCGGAGCTTGAAAGCGTTTCGGACGCGTCCCGGCTTCTGATGAATTCTTTGGTACTTGGTTTACAGGAGATCGAAAAATCCTACAGTCGTTACATTACGATCCGATTCGAGGAGGAGTCAAAATGTTAAAAATGAATCTTCAGCTGTTTGCTCATAAAAAGGGTGTCGGTTCCACGAAAAACGGCCGCGATTCCGAATCCAAGCGCCTCGGCGCGAAGAGAGCGGACGGTCAGTTCGTCAAGGCGGGGAATGTTCTGTACAAGCAGCGCGGCACGCACATCCATCCCGGCCTGAACGTGGGCCGCGGCGGGGATGATACCTTATTCGCATTGAAAGACGGCGTGGTCCGCTTCGAGCGTCTTGGCAGAGACCGGAAGCAGTGCTCCGTTTACGAAAAGGTCGAGCAGTAAGGCAGTACGGAAGAAAGGGCCCCGGAGCGGAGCCCTTTTTTCTTTTTGAAATGCGTTTGAAAGGCGCATTCTTTCTGGAGAAGCCATGTTTGCGGATCACGCGAGAATCTATATCCAGTCCGGAAAAGGCGGCGACGGGCACGTGTCCTTCCGCCGCGAGCTTTATGTGGCGGCCGGCGGCCCGGACGGCGGAGACGGCGGCAAGGGCGGCGACGTCATTTTCGAGGTGGAAAAGGGCTTGAATACGCTCGGCGACTTCCGCCATCAGCGGAAATACATCGCAGAGGACGGCGAAGAGGGCGGCAAGAAGCGGATGCACGGAAAGAACGGCGGGGATCTCGTCGTAAAAGTGCCGGAGGGCACGATCGTCCGCGACGAGGCGTCCGGGCGTGTGATCGCGGACATGTCCGGCCAAAACCTCCGGCAGGTGATCCTGTCCGGCGGCAAGGGCGGCACGGGCAATATGCATTATGCGACATCGACGATGCAAGTCCCCAAGTACGCGAAGCCCGGCCAGCCGTCGAAAAAACTCTGGGTCACGCTGGAACTCAAGGTGATCGCGGACGTCGGACTCGTCGGGTTCCCGAGCGTCGGTAAATCGACGCTGATCTCGGCGGTCTCGAACGCCCGCCCGAAGATCGCGGAATACCATTTCACGACGCTGACGCCGGTGCTCGGCATGGTCGAATACGGCGGGACCGGCTTCGTGATGGCGGACATCCCGGGGCTCATTGAAGGCGCCTCGGAGGGCGTCGGCTTAGGCCATGAATTTCTCCGTCACGTCGAACGCTGCAAGCTTCTTTTGCACGTCGTCGACGCGGCAGGGACCGAAGGAAGAGACCCCGTCGAAGACGTCCGAATTATCAATGAGGAACTCGTCAAATTCAGCGAGGCGCTTTCAAAGAAACCGCAGATCATCGTCGCGAACAAATGCGACGCGATCCAGGCGGCAGCACCGGAGGAAGATCCCGTAAAACGGCTCCGCGACGCTTATGAAACGGACGGCGTCAGGGTCTTCCCGGTCTCCGCGGTCACGAAGGAGGGCACGGACGCGCTCCTGTCCTACATCATCGAGCGGCTGAAGGACTTCCCGAAGGAGACGATCACCTACACGCCGGATTTCGTCTATGAGACGGATTCGGACGCGGATCTCCCCTACTCGGTGACGATGGAATCGCCCGGCGTTTTCGTCGTCGAAGGCCCGAGGATCGAGAAAATGCTCGGCTACACGAACCTGGATTCCGAAAAGGGCTTCCAGTTCTTCCAGCAGTTCATTGTCCGGTCCGGCATCCAGAAAGAACTAGACGCGCTCGGGATCGAAGAGGGCGACACGGTCCGGATGTACGGACACAGTTTTGAATATTTCAAGTAAGCATCAGGGAGTGATTTTATGAATCTTACAAGCAAGCAGCGGGCCTATTTAAAAAGCCTCGCGATGAAACTGGATCCGAGCTTCAACGTCGGAAAGGAAAGCCTGACACCGGGAGTCGCGGAGGCGATCCGGGAAGCGCTCGAAGCCAATGAACTCGTTAAGATCGGCGTATTGAAGAACTGCGCGGACGACCCGAAGGAACTCGCTCTGGTCATCGCGGAACGCACCGGGTCGACGCTCGTGCAGGTCATCGGCAAAAAAATGATCTTTTATAAAGAGGCAAAGAAAAAGGAGGACCAAAAGATCGTCCTCCCGAAAGCGAAGAAGGCGGAGTAAAGAGACTTAGATGAAGGACACGTTGACGAACCGCTACCAGAGGATCAAAGAGGACTTAAAGGCCCATCTGACTCGCGACCGGTACCATCATTCGCTCGGTGTCGCGTATACCGCGGCGTGTCTTGCGATGCGCTACGGCGCCGACGTGGAAAAGGCCTATCTTGCGGGACTCCTCCACGACGCGGCAAAATACGACAGCGCGACCTATTTATCTCGTGCCGAAGAAGCAGGACTCACGGTCACGAAGATCGAGCGGGAGTCGCCGGGACTCCTCCACGGGAAACTCGGTGCGGAGCTTGCAAAGAGGGAATACGGCGTTTCGGATCCGGAGATCCTTTCCGCGATCGAACAGCATAAGGTCG
>CAMZDH010000107.1 GCA_947305345.1 uncultured Lachnospiraceae bacterium
ATACATTTCGATCTCCGGCGGCGAATCCTGATCCTGAAAACCATATTCTTATCTCCCCTTGATTTTGGCCCCTGTCTGAAACGGCAGGGGCCGTTTTTTATATGTATCAGTGCATAAAACAGCGAAAAACGCGGCTTTTAAGAAGGCCGCGCTTTTCTTTTGGATACTGCTCTCCCGCTGTTTTTGTTGTTGACAAATGTAAACTTTTGTCATACAATAGTAAACAATCGGGGGCGTACTGTCCTTTGGAGGGAAGAGGGGAGCAGTGGCGAAAAAGGCGAAAAGCGAAAAACTGGTGATCCGTGAGAAGCGGTATCGCGGCACGACGAGCGTGGTTTCCGCCCGGCTTCCCGCAGCCATGATCAAAAGCCTGGATAAGGTGGTGGAGCGTACCGGCTACAACCGGAACGAGGTCATTGCCATTTGTCTTGAATATGCCATGGACAACATGGAGACCGAATCAGCGGAGGGCACGTCATGAGAGCAGGCATGAAGCGCGTCAGTAGAAAGAGGCGGTCGCACCTTGTGGAGATCGCATTGATCCTGATCGTGTTCGCGATCGTCTTTTTCGCGAACGCATTATCCAAGTCTTCATTGAGCCGGGACGTCGCGGCGAGCATCGAGGAGGCCAGGATGAACCGGAACCCGTCCGTCGTGCAGGCGGAAAACCCGGGGCCGGGGGGCAGCGCGGAGTAAGAATTTCATTGCATTTACGGGGATTTCTGTGTTATGGTGGTTCCATCAAAGCACAGGGAGGATCCCAATATGATCACACGGCAGTTTCAGGACGTTTCAATGCCGGTCTTAGGACTGGGGCTCATGCGCCTTCCGACGCTTGAGAACGGCGAGATCGACGAGCCGCAGGTCGCGGAAATGGTCAGGACCGCATTGGACGGCGGGTTGAAGTATTTTGACACCGCGTATCCCTATCACGGCGGAAAATCAGAGCTTGCGATCGGCAAGATCTTGGAACAGTATCCGCGGGACAGCTTTTACCTCGCGGACAAGTATCCGGGACACCAGCATCTGACAGGCGTTTCCCCGAAGGAGATCTTCGAGGAGCAGCTGGAAAAATGCAGGGTGTCCTATTTTGATTTCTACCTCCTGCACAACGTGAACGAAGGCAATTTCAACGTTTACACGAGCGACGAGGTGATCCCGTATTTTCTGGAAGAGAAGAAAAAAGGCCGGATCCGGCACCTCGGCTTTTCGTGTCACGCGAAGGCGGACGGGCTGGAGACGTTTCTGCAGTATTTGAAAGACCACGGCGATCCGATGGAGTTCTGCCAGATCCAGCTGAATTACCTCGACTGGACGCTGCAGGAGGCGAAGCGGAAGGTGGAGCTTTTAAAAGCGGCGGGGCTTCCGGTCTGGGTCATGGAACCTTTACGCGGCGGGAAACTCATCGACGACATCCCCGGCGCGTTCCGGTTCCTCCTTTCGATCCCGGAGGTCACGGTGATCCTGTCCGGCATGTCGAATCTTCAGCAGTTAAAGGAAAATCTTCAGCTGTTCCAAGATGCGGGACCACTGACGGATCAGGAATGGAACGCGCTTCTTGAAAAGGCGGAAGCAATGAAGAACGGCGTCCCCTGCACGGGCTGCCGCTACTGCGTCGAGGGGTGCCCGATGGGGCTTTCGATCCCGACGCTTTTAAGCACTTACAATGAAATGAAGACGGGCGCGGGGCTCAGCCCGATCATGTACCTCGAGGGTCTGCCGGAAGAGAAGCGCCCGCATGCCTGCATCGCCTGCGGCGCCTGCGCACAGGCGTGTCCGCAGAACATAGAGATCCCGGACGTCATGGCAGAGCTCGCGGACATTTACGATCACTCGAAAAAGTGGTCCGAGATCTGTAAGGAGCGGGAGGAAGCCGCGAAGGCATTGAAGGAAGCAAAAAAATAACGCGCCTTGCGGACGCGCGAAAGAAAAGGCAGGGCTCAGCGGCTCTGCCTTTTTCGATGGATCAGGTGGAAGAGGAGGCGGATCAGCATGCCGACCGCGAAGAAGACCGCGATGTTTAGGAACGGCATGATGAAGGGCGCCGCTTTCGGATCGAACATCCCGAACGGGTCGGCGGTGACGAAGAACCAGTTGAAGTGATTGTCGTAACTTCCTGCCGCGCCGGCATAGAGCGCGTTTCCGAGGATCGCCCAGACGGTCATTCCTGTGATCGTAATGAGGTCCTTCAGCGCGGTCTTTTTCGTCATCGGCGTCTCGTCGTAAAGGAGCGTGAGGAGTCCGTAGACCGTCATGACCGCGTGGAAGATGAGCGTCTGGATGACGCGGTAGGTGAGCGGCGCGACCTGATGCCACATGACGCCCGCAGGATAGATGAGGTAGACGAGGTTCGAGATGAAGCCGAACAGCGCGAACTGGCTGCGGAACCTGCCGAAAAACCGCGTGTGGCGGCTTAAGAAGCAGAGGACGCACATCGTCGTACAGATGTGGAAAGGGAGTTTTTCGATGTCGATCATTTCATAGGCGAACGGCATCAGGAAAAAGTCCAGCACATAGAGGCCGAAGGCAGTGTTGACGAAGGCGGCCGCGGCCTTCTCGCGCGTCACGGCGCTTTTCCTTCGAAGGAGGATGATCATCAGGACCGCGGTCAGGACCGTGAGCCCGATGAAGATAAAATGCGCCGGACCAAAGACCTTGAAGAGGACATCCCCCTTCCGGTCCTTCAAGAGGTCGTGCAAGATCGCGTAGAATTCCATAGAGTTTCCTGTGTATCAAGGCGTCATCGTCCGGAAAACGCGTTGTGAACGCTTCACCGGAGCGCGCTTTTTATGCTTATTTCATGCGGGCGGTTTCGATCACCGCGTCGTACAGACGGTTGAACTTCCGGTATTTGAGCTCGAGCGTTTCCGATCCCCGCGGTTCGTACGTGTTGATCATCTGTACGCAGTGGTCCGCGGCTGTCTGAAGGTTTTCAAAGGTGCCGCCCGCGACGGCTGCGATCATCGCTGCGCCGAGGCAGGCCGCTTCCTTTTCTTTTGGAATGCGGACCGGAAGCCCGGTGATGTCCGCCTGCAGCTGACACCAGACGGGGCTTTTCGCGCCGCCGCCGGTCGCGATAATCGATTCCGGCCGCGTGCCCTTCTTCGCCATTTCTTCACAGTTCTTCTTCAGGACGAACGAGACGCCCTCCATGACCGCACGTGCCATGTCGAATTTGTCGTGCTCCTGCCGAAGCCCGAAGAAGGCGCCGACCGCGTCCGAATCGAATTCCGGCGCGCTGGTGCCGACGAGATAGGGAAGAAAGATCAGATCGTTCGGGCCGCGTTTTCCCGTGACTTCGTCGATCACGCGGTAATCTGTGCCTTCCATGCAGGTCCTGCGGAACCATTCGAGCGAGACGCCGCCGGATTCCGCGACGGGGAGCATCACGTAGCGGTCGGGCAGAAATCCGTAATGCATGGCGACTCCGGCACATTTCGGAACGGGCGATTTGCAGAGCGTCGCCATCGCCATGACCGTGCCGGTGGAAAGCGTGATGCCGCCGGGCTTTAAGTTTCCGGTGCCGATCATGCCGGCGAAGTGGTCGAGCGTGCCGGCGTTCACGAAGCAGTCACCGGCGAGTCCCAGCGCTTTTTTGACGGACGGCAGGAGCGTACCGACGGTCGTGCAGGGCTCGATGAGGTCCGGCACCTGATCCCGTCGAACGTCGATCGCGTCCAGCATTTCCTGCCAGTAGCATTTGTTGTAAATGTCAAAATAGAAGGAGAAGGTCGCGATCGACATGTCGGCCTTTTTCTGCCCCGTCAGCGCGAAAACGACGTAGTCCTTTAAAAGCATGTAGGTGGCGGCGTTCTCAAAGACCTCGGGCTCGTGCTTCTTCAGCCACAGGATCTTCGTCGCGGGCCAG
>CAMZDH010000108.1 GCA_947305345.1 uncultured Lachnospiraceae bacterium
CCACTGAGCTACAGACGCAAAAGGTATTGGTGATTGCGGTCATCGGAGCGGTTTTGCACCCCGCGCCCGGCCGCCATCGTTCGCGATCTACGGAGTGCTTCGCACTCCTTCGGACATTCGCAATCCGCGCTTCGCGCTGCTTGCGAATGTCCGTTGGCCGTCTGATATTCAGCCATCCGCTCGGCAAGCCGGCGTCCGGCTGAACATCATCCGGCGGATCGCTTATTTTACTCTCGACAGATACTCTTCCGTACGGGTGTCGATCTTGATCACTTCACCGTTGTCGATGAACAAAGGAACCATGATCTTGGCGCCGGTCTCGACCGTCGCGGGCTTCGTCGCGCCCGTTGCGGTGTCGCCCTTGAAACCGGGCTCGGTATCGATGATCGCGAGCTCCACGAAAAGCGGGGGCTCGACCGAAAAGACGCTGCCTTTATAAGAACAGACCTTGCAGACCTCATTCTCTTTGACGAACTTCAGGGAATCGCCGACGATGTCCTTGCCGATCGGGATCTGCTCATAGGTCTCATTGTCCATGAAGTAATACAGGTCGCCGTCCGCATAGGAGTACATCATGTCCTTGCGTTCCACGAAGGCTTCATCCAGTTTTTCCGTCGGCCGGAAGGTTTTCTCCACCACGCCGCCGGTAATGACGTTCTTCAGCTTCGTGCGCACAAATGCCGCGCCCTTGCCCGGTTTGACGTGCTGAAACTCGATGACCTGATAAACGTTGCCTTCCAGATCAAACGTATTGCCGTTTCTGATTTCACCTGCCTGCATAAATATCCTCCTAACTTCAATAAGAAAAACTGCACTTTGCCATTCTATAACAACTCTTGGGCTTTTTCAAGCCTTTTTTCTGAAGGACGCCTTCTTGGGTCTGCTCTTCGGCGGACGGTGAAAAAGCTTTTCAAGCGCGCGCTTGAAGCGGATCAGTTTCGTGTCCGTCTCAGGGTCCAGCGGATCGACGAGAATGTTCGGCACGTGCGCCCGCCGCGCACCGAAAATGTCGGTCAGCACCTGGTCGCCGATGAAGAGGGTATTCTCCGTATCGGTATGCATGAGCGACATCGCCCGTCGGTACGCTTTTCTGGAGGGCTTTGCCGCGTTGTGCACCCACAATGCGTCCGTGCCCCGCGAAAACTCCTCGACGCGCTCAATGCCGTTGTTCGAAACGAGCGTCACCTGAAAGCCGATGCGGTGAAGGTCCTTAAGAAAGTCCCGCGCCCGGTCGTCGATCGGCGCGTTCTGCGGGACCAGAGTATTGTCGATATCGAAGATCAGGCCCCGGAAGCCGGTGCCGTATTCCGCTTCAAAATCAATGTCATACACCGAAGAAAAATATCTGTCCGGCCGAAACCATCTCATCATTTTTTCTGCAACAGTTTGGTGATCTCTTTCGCGAACGTGTCCACGTCCTTAAAATCCCGGTAAACGCTCGCGAAGCGCACGTACGCCACCGAATCCAGCGCCTGCAGCTTTTCCATGATGATCTCGCCGATCATGGAAGCAGGCACTTCCTTCTCGCCGGTATTGAAAATGCGGCTCTCCACCTCGTCCAGGATGCCCGCGATCGCTTCCGCGGACACCGGCCGCTTGTGGCAGGCCAGAATGATGCCCTTTTCCGCCTTCAGACGGTCGTAGGGCTCCCGCGTGTCATCCTTTTTGATGATCATGACCGGGAAGGTCTCCAGCCGCTCGTAGGTCGTAAACCGCTTGCCGCAGTTCTCGCACTCGCGGCGGCGGCGGATCGCATTCTGCTCGTCTGCCGGGCGGGAATCAATGACCTTCGTGTCTTCCGAGTTGCAAAATGGACAGCGCATACCGCATTCCTCCTGAGTTTGGCCGGCTTTCGCCGTAGACGCCTGATCTTGATCTTTATACCCGCATTATATATGCGAAGCCGCCGGTTCGTCAAGCGAAACCGGCGGCCGAAAGCCGTATTATGAACGGTCGTTTTCCGATGTTTACAGGAACTCGTCCATGTTCCCGAACTCGGAAAGTTTCAGGCCCGGATTCCGCTCCTTCACCATGTTGACGGACCAGGCGTTGACGAACAAAAGGAGCGGTCGGTCGTTCAGGTCCGAGACGCGCTTCATGTCGGACGTGCCCTGGATCTTCTGGACGTCGATCTCCGTCGGGTTTTCGATCCAGCGAATGTGCTCGTACGGCAGCATTTCCATACCGATCTCGACGTGGTATTCGGATTCCAGGCGGAACTTCAGGACGTCGAACTGAAGGATGCCGACCGCGCCGACGATGATCTCTTCCATGCCGCCCTGGATCTCCTTGAAGATCTGGACCGCGCCCTCGAGTGCGATCTGCGTGATGCCCTTCGTGAACTGCTTCCGCTTCATCGTGTCGGTCTGGCGGACCCTGGCGAAATGGTCCGGCGCAAACGTCGGAATGTGGCCGAACCGGAACTTTTCCGGGCCGGTGAGCAGCGTGTCGCCGATGTGGAAAATGCCGGGGTCGAAGATGCCGATGATGTCGCCCGCGTAGGCCTCCTCGACGATCTTCCGCTCCTCCGCCATCATCTGCTGAGGCTGCGTCAGGCGGATCATGCGCCCGCCCTGCACGTGATAGACCTCCATGCCCGCGGTGAACTTGCCGGAGACGATCCGGAGGAACGCGATGCGGTCGCGGTGGGCCTTGTTCATGTTGGCCTGGATCTTAAAGACGAAGGCCGAAAAGTCCTCATCAAACGGCGAGACCTCGCCCTTGCTGGACTGCCGCGCAAGCGGGGAAAACGTCATTTTGAGGAAATGCTGCAGGAAGTTTTCGACGCCGAAGTTCGTGAGCGCCGAGCCGAAGAAGACCGGCGACTGCTGTCCGTTCGTGACCTTTTCAAGATCGAATTCCTCGGCGGCGCCGTCTAAGAGTTCCAGATCCTCCAGAAGCTTGTCCTTCGCGTTTTCGCCGATGACCGCCGCTGCCCCGCTTAAGGGGACGACCTCCGTCTTCAGTTCGTGCTGCCCCGCGTCCTTCGCGAAGAACTTGGTAATGCAGTCCGTCGTCCGGTCGTAGACGCCCTGGAACGATTTGCCGGAGCCGATCGGCCACGTGATCGGACAGGTCCGGATGCCGAGGACGTTTTCGATCTCGTCCATCAGCTCGAACGGATCGTTGATCTCGCGGTCCATCTTGTTGATGAACGTGAATATCGGGATGTGCCGGAGGACGCAGACCTTGAACAGCTTGATCGTCTGCGGCTCGACGCCCTTCGCGCCGTCGATGACCATGACCGCGGAATCGGCCGCCATCAGCGTCCGGTAGGTGTCCTCCGAGAAATCCTGATGCCCGGGGGTATCGAGGATGTTGATGCAGTAGCCGTCATATTCAAACTGTAAGACCGAGGAAGTGACCGAAATGCCTCTCTGCTTTTCGATCTCCATCCAGTCCGACACCGCGTGCTTCGCGGTCTTCCGGGCCTTTACCGAGCCGGCGGTGTTGATCGCGCCGCCGTATAAAAGAAATTTTTCCGTCAGGGTGGTTTTGCCGGCGTCGGGGTGCGAAATGATCGCGAACGTCCGCCGCCGCCTGATCTCTTGATCGTAATTGCTCATAAACTTGCTCCTTTACTGTGAATAGTTCGACGATGGGGTCTTCAAAAGGAGCGTATTTATATCGGAGCGTCCGTTTTGTATTCCCCGATCAGCGAGCGGAACGCCGGAAGCGATCGCTCGATGCGGTCCGTCGGCACACAGTAGGCGATGCGGACGTAGCCCGGGCAGCCGAACGAGTCCGAAGGCACGATCAGCAAGCCGTATTCCTTCGCCCGCTCGGAAAACGCGTGTGCGTCCGGGTCCGGGGACTTGACGAAAAGGTAAAACGCGCCGTCCGGATAAACGGCCTCATATCC
>CAMZDH010000109.1 GCA_947305345.1 uncultured Lachnospiraceae bacterium
ACGTGATCGGATGATCCTCTCCGGTCGCGCGGCCGTAATCGTTGTAATTGTTGAAAATGTATTCGAGACCGCCGTGGATCGAACCCGCCTGCGTGGACACGACGATGCCGTAATGGATGCCGCCGTTGATCACGTTCTTCACGTGACCGTAGATCGGGTTGAAGACCGCCTCCAGGCGGACGGTGCTTACCGTGATATAGCCGTTATTGATCGTATTCTCCACGCTGCCGTAAACGGTGTCGTTATAGGTGCAGTAGTTGACGCTCCCGAGACTGACGCGCATGCCGTGGACCGTATTGGAAAGCACGACCTCGCCGATCGGCGCCGACGGGACGGTCGTGCTCCGCGCTGAAACGCCGAGCTGATTGTACCGGCCGCCCAAAAGGACCATCCGCGCGTTGAAGGTCGGACCGACGGAACGTATGCCCGCGGGCACGCCGATGACGTTCGTCATCTTCCGGATCGCGGAGTTCCCGCGGGATCCGAAGTTCAGGTCCGCATTGACCTGCCGCACATGGACGAGGCCGCTGACGAATTCCGTCTTCATCCCGGTCTGCACGGTGCCGGTATCCATCGCGAGGTAAATGCCGCAGTTCGCGTTGATCGCCGTGCCCCGCTCCTTCACGATCTGGAACGCGGTGGATTCAATGCGGTTGTAAAGCGTTCCGGCGATGTTGGTGTTCGTGCGGCCCGCGAACATGATCGAGGACGCGATGTTCGCGGCCTGCTTGATGTAGAAGCTGCCGCCCTTGATGTTGTTCGTCACGTTGCCGTTGACGTTCGCGGTATTGAACGCGCCGCAGAGGAAAATGGAGTTGTACTGCTCCGCCGTTCCTTCGGGAACGTACATCTCACCGCCGTTCATCGTGAAACTGACGTTTCCGTTGACCGTCGTGAAGTTGCCGAGCTGCACGAAGCCGCCGATGACGTGGCCGCCGGTGATCTTGAAGGACAGGCTGCCGTTGACCGTCTTCGGCGAGGCGCTTGAGCCGTGCGTCGTGCCGGCGTAGCGGCCCGCGGCGCTCGTCAGCGTGTTCAGCACGCCTTTCGTCCGGACCTCAACTTCCGCCGTGTTGAAGCTCGTCAGGACGAAGGAGGTCAGCATCTTCGCGTCGGAAAGCACCGCGCCCTCCGCGATGACGATCCGGCAGGTCAGGCCGGGCACGCTGTACTGGTTGTCGTTCTGTTTCCAGAGATAGCCGTTGCCGCCGATCGCAGAGATCGTGGCAAAGCCCGTTGAGTCGTCGTAGACGCCGTTCTTGAACGTCACTTCACTCGTCACCTGCTGCGTTCCGTCGACGATGCCCGCGTAGATCGTGCGGAAAGTCAGCGGATTCGCGTAAACGCTGAGCTTCTTCGACAGGGATCCGACCCAGTCGACGTTGTCGAACGTGACCCTGGCCATTTCCGTGTAGAAGCAGTCCAGCGCGTATTGTCCGTTGTCGCCGGTGCCCCGGATCGTTACGTTCCGGAAGGTGACGTCGTTGTAGCAGTAGAACGACGTGGTCCCGGCGCTGGTCGGGGCAGCCGTCATCTTCAGAACGGCCTTGCCGGTGCCGTCATAATCGAGCGTTTCGATGACGATCGGCAGACTGGAGCCGTCGCTTCTCGTCTTGTAGACGCCGCCGAAGACTTCCCGCGTGGTACTTTGGACGACTTCGCCGGTGACCTTGATAGTCAGATGCGCGTCGGCCGGGATCGAGGCGGGGAGTTTACCGAGGACGGCGGAGACCGTGAGAAGCGGCGTCGCCGCCGTCAGGCCGTCGTTACCGTCGCTGCCGGTCGGCGCGACGTAATAGGTGTAATCAGGCTCCGGTTCCGGTGCCTTCAGTTTGTCAAACAGAATGCCTTCGCTGACGACGTAGTCGTACAGGACCTGCCCCTGCTCCGCGTAATCCAGCGCGTCCGGATGGCCGTGCGTCTGGGTCGCGATCGCCGCGCCGCCGTTCGCGTTCGAGGCAAGCGTCATGATGTAAAGCTCGTCGTAAGCCGAAAGCTGGGGATCGTTTTCATAGGCGTCGCGAAGCCCCCGGTACAGAATGTCGCGGCCCACGGAGAACTGCCAGACCACCGGCACGTCCTGGCCGTGCACTTCCTTCAGGAACAGGATGAAGTTGCGCATTCGGCTTCGGAATTGCTGTCGTTGCCGCTGATCCCGATGACGATCATGTCGGGCTTCCGCTCTTTCGTGAAATCGTAGGGGATGCCGAGCGCCCGCGTCCGGTAGCCGGAATACGGATAGAGGTTCTGCATCGTGACCGCGCCGTCGCCGATCAGTTCCTGCACGCCCGTCATCATCAGGCCGATGCCGCCCTTCGCGACGACGTTGATGTCCGCGTTTAAAAGCTCAGCAAGTTTGAAGCAGGCGGATTTCGTGACGTAATGGTTCTTCGATCCGCCGATCGTGCCCGGATAATAAAGAACGTCCGCATGGGCGCCGCACTGGCTGGAGGCGCCTATGTAGACGATGTACAGCGGTTTTTCCGGCGCCGGTCCGAGGATCGTGCCGTTGAATTGAATGCGGTCCATCCGCGTGAAGTCGTTGACGGAATACTCGATGATGGCTTCCTTGATCGCGCGGATCGTATGCTGTCCCGCGGGAACCGGCACCGTGACCGTCACGCCGAGGCCCTGATTCGTGACGAAGGTGTATTCGCTCTCGTCGACGTAGATCGTGACGCGGCCCTTGTAGAGACCCTGCGGATAAGAAGACACCGTCAGGACGAGGTCCGTCGCCGCCGGCGCGTTGATAATCGTCTCAAAGCCGGAGCTTGCGAAGTCGGTCTCAAGATAGCCCTCGCTGTTCGGGATCGCGCGGCCCGTGAGTTTCAGATACCCGTTCTGTGACAAGGTATAGAGATCCACGCCGGAAGACGCATCGACCGGATCGAGGTCATCCGCCTTCGCGCTGACACTGCCGGTCAGAAACGCGGCGAGCAGCACGAGCAAAAGTGCGGTCAGGAAAGAAATTACTTGTTTTTTCATAAAGCCCCTCAATCTCAATACCATAACATTGTCAGCAAGCCATAATCGCCAATTGTAGTAATGCTAATATAGTTTACAGTTCATAAAGAATGCTGTCAAGACTGTTTTTATCTTTAGAAGGAAAAACGCACGAAAAGAGGCTGTTAAAAGCCCCCTTTAGCGCTTTCTTCTTTTTCCCTAAAAGCGCTAATGCTTTTTCTCATTTTCCCGGTGCTTCTTGCTCATTCTTTAGCGTTTTCTGCCTTTTTCTCGAAAATGCTAATGCTTTTTCTCATTTTTTCAGCGTTTTCTGCCCATTCATCATTTTACGCTAACGCAAAAAGAGAAAACCATTAGCGCAAATAAAAATTTATCCTGAAACGCTAAAATACTGACGAATCTCATTAGCGTAATTCGGGGTTTTTCGGATTGCGCTAACGGACGTGGACAAAAACGATGCAAAATGAGATCCGGACCGCCGGATCTTTGAATGATTGCACCTCCATCAGCTGCCGGTCTGCATTCTGATCCATACTCGAAATGCGAGCATGACCATAGAATGACATAATCGTCATCTCCCGCCTTCGGCTTTAAGAAAACCGCAGGGATTTCGCTTGAAACCCTCTGCGGCAAACGGCCGGAATATGATAAACTGCGAGCCCGGTTTTTACCGGGCTCGTGTCATTGAGAATTGTTTTACAGTCTCAATGTTTTTATTGATTTTTCAAGGGTTTACGCTTCGGTGACCGCGAAGGCGTATTCCTCGATGTCCTTCCCTTCTTCGGTGTTGGGGAAAACGCCCTGTGTGAGGACGTGCCGCACGGCGAGCGCCGCTTCGTCCGGCGCGCTTTGGAAATGACCGCAGTTGAGGTATGCTTCCTCGCC
>CAMZDH010000110.1 GCA_947305345.1 uncultured Lachnospiraceae bacterium
CTGGTCGTGCGTGACGAAGACCGTCGTGATGCCGGTCTCCCGCTGGATGCGGCGGATCTCCTCCCGGGTCTGCAGGCGGAGCCGCGCATCGAGATTCGACAGCGGCTCGTCAAGCAAAAGAATTCTGGGGCGTTTCACGAGCGCCCGGGCGATGGCGACGCGCTGCTGCTGGCCGCCGGACATTTCATTCGGCTTCCGCGCCATCAGGCCGTCGATCTGCACGAGCTTCGCGGCTTCCAGCGCCTTTTCCTGCATCTCGGCCTTGGTGAGCTTCTCCTCGCCCTTCAGGTTTTCCAGCGGGAAAGTGATGTTCTTTAATACCGTGAGATGCGGGTACAGGGCGTAATTCTGAAAGACGAGACCGACGCCCCGTTTCTCCGGCGGAAGCTTCGTCACGTCGTCGTCTCCAAAAAGGATCTGTCCCTTTGTCGGCGCCTCGAGCCCCGAGATCAGGTTGAGCGTCGTCGACTTGCCGCAGCCGGACGGCCCCAAAAGCCCGACGAGCTTTCCGTCCGGGATCTCGAAATCAAAATCGTTGACCGCGACGACGTCCGGCTTTCCCTTGGACCTGTTCGGATAGATCTTCGTGAGCTTTTTCAGCACAACCTTCATGCTTTTTCTCCTTTACCCTTCTTTTTGAAGCTGCATTTTAATCCCGACAATACGATGAGCGCCTGTGACGGCGTATAAAATACCCAGGTGAGATACGAGATCACGCGGCGCGTTTCCGGCGGGATCCCCCATCCTTCGCCCATCAGGTTCAGCCCGACCGTGATGTCGCAGAGGATGAACAGGACGAATCCGATGCCGGCAAGGAGGAACCGCATTCCCCTTTTCACAAGGAAAAACGCGTCCGCCGCATTGACCAGAAGCTCGACAAAATACAGGCCCGCAAGGAGTTCCAGAAGACCGTCCAGTTTCAGGGCCTTTCGGACGATCAGGACCGCTGCGATGCTGAGCAGGATCCGGACGCCGAGCGAAATCAAGAACCGCGCCGGAGCTTTCTTCCAGCCGGTCTTCGCAAAGCGCGCGAAATGGAAGCTCTGCGCGAAAAAGAAGACCGCGACCGCGACCGCGTAGAGGTCGTCAAGAATCACTAAGAAAAAGTCTGCTGCAAGCGTGAACAGCATCGCGCACGCGAGAAAAACGCTTTCCAATACGGGCGGCTTTTCAATCGTCCAACAGCGCTCGCGGCGCGCCTTTTCCGACTTTTCCGGTTCCCCGTTTTCGCGTTTCCGCCGCCCTTTTGCCGCCGAAAACACGAGGATCGCGGCCGCAAATAAAAACGACGCGGCGATCAAGGAATAACTGACCGGCCTGTCGTACGCGGGCAGGAGGTCCAGAACGAGTACCGCGTAACCGGCCGTCATGTAGGCGAGGTAAACGAGCGTCAGGATCGCCATCGCATTTTACCCGGCAGGCAACGCCGCCGCCTCTTTTTCAAACGACGCTAAGTGCTTCGCGAACCGGACGTAAAGGACCACCGCGACAAACGCGGAAACGATCTCCGCGACCGGAGTCGCGATCACGACGCCCATCTCGCCCATGCCGAGCGTCAGTGAAAACAGCGCCATCAGCGGCACGTCCACGATCCCTTTCCGCATCACGGAGAGGAGGAGCGATTTATACCGCTGCCCCGCCGCCTGAAAGACCGTATTGAAGATGTAGGTCACGGTGCAGAGCGGCGCCGCGAACGCGATCACCCGCATGAACCGCGCGCCGAACTCGATCGACTTTTCCTCCTTGACAAAGAAGCGGACGAGCGGCTCGGCAAAGCCGATGAACAGGCCGAGGCACACGAGGCCGAAGCCGAGCGCGACCGCGAACGTGAACCGCACGGTCTGCCGGATCCGTTTCGCGTTTTTCGCGCCGATGTTGTAGCCAATCAGCGGCAGAATGCCCATCGTCAGCCCCATCGTCGTATTGAACGCGAGCATGTTGATCTTCTTCGCGACGCCCATGCCGGACACCGCTTCCGTCCCGTAAGAGCGGACGAATACGTTCGCGAAAATGTTCGAGACCATCGCGAGCGTCGTCTGCAGCGCCGCGGGGAATCCGATGAAAAACACCTCGGCCGGGATCCGGTCCTTCATTGAAAAATCCTTCGGATTCAGCGTGAAGACGGGGTTTTCCCGGTGTCTCACAAGATAGATGATGAAGTACGCGAACGAGACCGTATTCGACAGCATCGTCGCGATCGCGGCGCCCGTCACCTCCTGCCCCTTCGGCAGGATCACAAACATGAACAGCGGATCGAGCAGAATGTTCAGCACGCCGCCGAGCCCCATGCCAATCCCCGCTTCCTTCGCCGCGCCGACCGAGCGCACCAGATGTCCGCAGAGCATGCTGCCGAGCGTCGGGACCGCTCCGAGGATCATCGTATAAAACATGTAGTCGTAGACGTACGGAAACGAATTGTCGTCCCCGCCGACGAGGTAGATCAGCGGGCGGCGGAAAAAGACGATCACCAGAATGTAGACGACCGCCATTGCCATTCCGCCAAAGAAGCAGAACGCGAAGGCGTTCCGCGCCTTTTCCGGCCTTTTTTCGCCGAGGAGCCGCGAGATCAGGCTCGCGCCGCCGACGCCGAAAAGGTTCGCGATCGCCGCCATGATGACGAAGACCGGCATCGCGACCGACATTGCCGCGACCGCGGCCGCATTGCCCGTCTGTCCGACGTACCAGGTATCCGCATAATTGTAGATGACGTTGATCAGCTGCGTGATGATCGTCGGCACCGCAAGCGTCATGACGGCCTTCGGGATCGGGGCCGATTCAAAGATATACGTCCGATTGTTTTCACTGTCACTCACTGTCTGCTACCTGCAACGCAGATATTTTAATCCTTTTCGGGAAAAATATCAACAAAACGAGACGCTTTTGACCGGTCTCCGGCCGACGCTTTACGAGCATACGCTTTCTGTGTTATAGTAAGAAAACAAAAAACCGCGGGGATCCCCGGCCGAAAGGCCGTCCCGCAAAGCCTGAAAAAGAAGGAGAACGCTAATGTTAGACGACGTCAAACGCTTTGACATGATCAAGCCGCCGATGCGGCAGCACCTTGCGTGGCTGATCCGCCTGTTGTCCGGATTCATCCTCCGCTCGCATAAAAACACGCTGACGAAGACCCGCATGGAAAACATCAAGCCGCCGTATTTCCTTCTTTGCAATCACAATGCGTTCATGGATTTCATGGTCGCGTCCAAGGCGATCTACCCCGCAAAGGCGAATTTCATCGTCGCGATCGACGGGTTTTTGAACCGCGAATGGCTGCTCCGCTTCATCGGCTGCATCTGCACGCGGAAGTTCACGACGGACCTGCAGCTCGTCCGCAACATGCTCTATGCCGCAAAGCGCGGCGACATCGTCGCATTGTACCCGGAGGCGCGGTATTCCCTCTGCGGCACGACCGCGGTCCTGCCCGATTCCGTCGGCAAGATGGCAAAACTCATGGGCGTTCCGGTCGTCACGCTGATGTGTCACGGCCACCACATCAATTCTCCGTTCTGGAACCTGACCGACCGGAAGGTCAAAGGGACCGAAGCGGAACTGAAATGCCTCTTCACCGCCGAAGAACTGAAAAAAGCGACCGTCGAGGAAGTGAACGAAAAGATCCGTGAAGCCTTCGTCTACGACGAATACGCGTGGCAGAAGGAGCGCGGCATCAAGATCACGTACGAGAAGCGCGCGGAGGGGCTGCACAAGGTCCTGTACCAGTGCCCCGCCTGCGGAAAAGAATACCATATGACCTCCGAAGGGACGCGGTTAAAATGCGCTGCCTGCGAGAAGGAATGGGAATACACGGAGCTCGGCGAACTGCAG
>CAMZDH010000111.1 GCA_947305345.1 uncultured Lachnospiraceae bacterium
GGTCTTCTGCGGCTCCCCGTCGTCCGAGCATTTCTGAACGCGCTGTTCCACGCCGAGCACGTAGGCATAGCAGTGATGATTCGCGCCGTATTCCGCTTTCCGGACCGCATTGAGGTACGCTTCGACCTCAGCCTCCGTCGTCACCCGGAAGGCCTTCGACAGAAACTTCGACCGTTTTTCTTCATAATAGCCGTTCCCCTCGCGGGAAATCGTCCGGAATCCACCGCTCACGATACACCTCGCTTAACCAAGTAATTTTACCATAAAATAAACGAATAGACAACTTTTTTCTTTCCCGCCGGATCGCGCTGACAAACAAATTCCGGAGGCGGTCCCGGGTAAACTTGCCGCTTTTCTTTTTGCCGCCCTCATGTTATAATGCAGGCATGAATTACGGAAAGAAAGCGCTCTCTAAAAAACTCAGGAATACGGGGTCCGAGGATCAGCGGCAGAAGAACCGCTTCTACATGTTTCTCGTGACGCTGTTCGTCGCGCTCGCGGTGGGCGCCGTGCTGGCGGTCGGATTCCTGGGGGTCGGGTCGTTCATCGAGGTTTTGCGGAACGTCCCGAACATCGAATCGGTGCAGGACATCGAGCCCGACCAGAACAAGAGCATTCTTTACGCCGCGGACGGCTCGATCATGCAGGAGCTGATCGAGAGCGGTTCGAACCGGATCTCCGTCGACTACAAGGACTTTCCGCCGCATCTCGTCGACGCGTTCATCGCGATCGAGGACGCCCGCTTTTTCGATCACAACGGCGTCGACGTCAAGGGCATCATCCGGGCGTTCGTCGTCGGCGTGACCAGCGGGCGGCTCTCGGAAGGCGCGTCCACGATCACGCAGCAGCTCATTAAAAACAACGTGTTCAGCGGCGGCTTCGAGACGAACCTCGGCGACCGGCTGGAGCGGAAACTTCAGGAGCAGTACCTTGCGCTTCAGGTGGAGCGCCAGCTCGACAAGAACACGATCATCACGCATTATCTCAACACGCTGAACCTCGGCAGCAACTGCCTCGGCGTGCAGGTCGCGTCCAAACGGTATTTCAACAAGGATGTCTCCGACCTCGATCTTTCGGAATGCACGGTGCTCGCCGCGATCACGTCGAGCCCGACGCGCTACAATCCGATCACGCATCCCGACAGCAATCAGAAGCGGCGCCTGATCGTCCTTCAGTACATGCTGAACAACGGCATGATCACGCCGGACGAATACGAATCCGCAAGCTCCGAGGAAGTCTACAAGCGCGTTCAGTCCGTCGCGAGCGTCAACACGGGCACGCACGCGTTTTCCTACTTTACCGACACGGTCTTCGAGGACGTCTTGGACCACCTGCAGAACGATCTGGGCTACTCCGAGGCCGCGGCCTATTCGCTCCTCTATTCGGGGGGCTTGCGCATTTACACGACGATGGATCCGGCGATCCAGAAGATCGTCGACGAGGAAGTGAACCGCGACGCGATCTATTACCAGGTCGACGAAAACGCATTTCCTACGCGCTCTCCTACCGGCTCGGCATCCGGCTCGAGTCCGGCGACGAATTCTATTACAATGAGACGAACGTCAAGAGTTGCTTTACGGACGTGCTCGGTCAGCAGGGATTCAGCCTGCTCTTCCAATCGGAGGAGCTTTTGAACGAGGCGGCGACCACCTTCCGCGACCACATTCTGGAAACGACGGGCGGAAAGGTCATCGCGGAGACGATCCTTGCGACTCTCGAGCCGCAGGCCTCCGTCGTCGTCATCGATCAGCACACCGGCTATGTCAAGGCAGTCTCGGGCGGCCGGGGCGACAAGGACAAAATGGGTTCGCTGATCCTGAACCGCGCGACGCAGTCGACGAGACAGCCGGGCTCGACCTCCAAGATCCTGTTCACCTACGCGCCGGCGATCGACTTAAAAGGCGCGACGCTCGCGACGACGGTCTACGACTCCGCGATGACCGTCGAGGGACGGCCGCTCACCGACTGGTGGGGCGACCGGTATCCCGGCTACATCAACATCCGGCAGGCCATCATGGCCTCCTCCAACATCGTCGCGGTCAAGACGCTCGAAAACCTCGTGACGGAGAACCTCGCCTATGAATACGCCCGCGCGTTCGGCATCACCACGCTGATCCCGCAGGACAAGTCTCCGGTCATGACGCTCGGCGGCCTGGCCTACGGCGTGACGAACCTCGAGCTGACCGCGGGGTACGCGGCGATCGCAAACAACGGAAAATACGTCGAACCCATCTTCTGGACGCGCGTCACGGACCTCGAAGGACGCGTGCTTTTGGAGAATGAACAGACGACGCGGACCGTCATCAAATCCGATACCGCGAAGCTGCTCACCTCCGCGATGGAATCCACGATCAGCCCGCCGTTCCTCAGCATGCCGTCCATCGGCATCGGCGCCCCGAACCAGGGCTGCCAGGTGAAGGGCGTCGCCCTCGCCGCGAAATCCGGTACGACGAACGACGTCAACGATCTGTGGCTCGTCGGATACTCGCCCGCCTACACGGTCGGCGTCTGGTGCGGCTTCGACGAAAGCATGGTCATCGGCGAAGGCGCCAATTTCCACCGCTCCATCTGGACGAGCATCATGGAACGCGTCCACAAGGAGACCGAAGTGGGCGACGTGTCGGCTTTCGACTATTCAGGGCTTGTGAAACTCAAGATCTGCAGCAAGTCCGGACTGCTTGCGAAGGAAGGCGTCTGCGACGAATGCGGTGACGCGGACTGCCACATTTACGAGGAGTACTTTACGTCGGCGGCCGCGCCGAAGGACTACTGCAACCGTCACACGGTCTACCACGTCTGCACGGAATCCGAGCAGCTTGCCGGAATCTATTGTCCGGAGCGTTTCGTGGAGGACAGGGTCTACTTCGTGATCGACCCGATGGATCAGGACGGCGTCGAAACACACGACATTAAAAACATGGTCCCGGGCGATCTGATCGGAACCGTCTGCGACATTCATGACGAATTCTTCGAGGATACGGAGGAAGAGGAAGAAGAAGCCCTTCCGCTCAACAGCTTCAGGCCTCGGGAATAAACGCTTCAAATACGAGATTTGCAAGATCCAGCCCGCGTTCCGTGAGCCGGATCTTTTCTTTTTCCACGGGATCCTTTACCGCTTCCACGAGTCCTTCTTTGATCAGCCGGTCGATTTCCTGCCCCCGGGTCTCCCGGTAGGAATGTCCGAACCGTTCCCTGAAAACGCGGTCGGAAATGCCTTCCGTCCGGCGGAATCCGAGCATCAGATACTCGTCCTCCAGGTCCTTTTCAGAAAGCGTCTCCGTCTCTTCATAGGGATGATCGAGGTAGTCGGGCCGGGCCGCGTTCCGGTAGCGTAAGCCTTCCGTGAAGGAAGCCGCTGCCGCGCCGAAGCCGAGATACGGCACGTGCGTCCAGTAGCCGTCGTTGTGACGGCATTCAAAGCCGGGACGCGCGAAATTGGAGATCTCGTACTGACGGTAGCCTGCTTCGAGAAGCACCTCCCGCGTCCGGTGATACATGGCCCGCTCCGCTTCTTCCGAAGGAAGTTCGTCCGTCTTCGTGCCCCGAGGCCCGTAGAACGCGTAAAAAGGCGTGTTTTCCTCAATGATGAGGGAATAGACGGAAAAGTGTTCGGGGCGGAGGGAAAGGACCGTTTTCAGCCCTTTTTCGAAGTTCTGCGGCGTGTCCTCCGGAAGCCCGAGCATGAGGTCGACGTTGACGTTCTTAAACCCGGCCGCGCGGGCGTCCCGATAACTCTTTAAGAACTGATCGAAGGTATGGATCCGGCCGAGTTTCCGTAGGAGCCGGTCGTCCGCAGA
>CAMZDH010000112.1 GCA_947305345.1 uncultured Lachnospiraceae bacterium
CTTTTGTGGGGCCAGTCCGTGGGGGCTGGTCCCATTTGAAGGTTAGGTTTCGTGGAGTCTTTACGTGGGGTCTGTCAAAGAAGACTGAGTTTTCGGCTCACGCATCGTCCTCTTCGTAGTATTGGACCTGGACGCTGTCCTGTGTTCCGTCGAGTGTTGGATTGTTCCTGGTCGCAAAGAGGAACCGATTGCGAAAGTGCTCAAAGTTCGTGTATCCTCTCCCAAGACGCTTCAATCTCTGAATCTTCTAAATCGAGCAGATCTGTGATAGTATACATATGTCCTCCTTTTCGTGAAATGGTCTGCAAGCATATCTTACGAAAAGAGGAAGGGAAGGACAAGTGCCAAGCACCGGTCCTTCCCTGTTTTTATGGATCCACAGACCCTACGGAACGCCCCAATCTTCATATTGACCTCCTTTTTATAAAATGATAAACTTTAATCATCTTATAATGGAGGACAATGCGATGGAGGAACCCCGACCGGTGCATGCTGCAAAACGGACGGCGCCGAAGTGGTATGCATGGGTGATTTTTGCGATCGCTTTTCTGATGGTCTTTGTCGCGCTCGGCTTCGGTTCCTCGACCAAGGGCACGTTTTTGACCGCGGTGACCGGATCGCTCGGGCTGATGCGCTCCCGTTTTACGATCGCGGAATCCTGCCGCTACATTTCCACGGGCATCCTGAGCGTCTTTCTGGGCCGGACTGTCGAAAAGATCGGCCTCCGGAAAATGGCGGGCTTCGGATTTTTGTTCCTCTTCCTCGCTTTCGTCTCGAACGGCTTTGCGGTCGAGATCGCGGACGGCATGCGCAGCGTTTTCCCGAATGCTTCAGAGGGCTTCAAGGACACGCTTTCCTATATTCCGTTTTACATCGGCGGGCTCTTGCTGGGCGCCGGTCTCGCGTGGACGACCAATTCGATGGTCGGGTATCTTGTCGAGAACTGGTTCAGCAACGGCAAGGGCACGATCATGGGCTTCACCCTGTCGGCGAACGGACTTGGCGCGGTGGCGAGCGAATTCATTGTGACACACGTGATCTACGGCGCGGACGGAAGTCTCTCTTACGCGGAATCCCATTGGAAGGAAGCGTATCTTCTGATCGCGGCGCTGTTCCTCATCGTCGGCGTGCTTGCGGTCCTCGTCATCCGCGAACATCCGGAGGACGTCGGGTTAAAGCCGCTCTGGCAGGACAAGAAACGGAAAAAGGAGCGCGGCACGGACTGGGAAGGCATGGACTTAAAGAGCGTTTTCCGTTCGCCGGTCTTTTACATCGCGGGCATCTGCGTTTTCCTGACCGGGGTCGCCCTGCAGACGATGGTCAACGTATCCAAACCGCACATGTACGACCTCGGCTACGACAAGGAATACGGGATCTTCGTCTTTGCCGTGCATGCGATCTTCCTGATGATCGCGAAAACGCTTGCCGGCATCGGTCACGATACGATCGGCATGCGGAAGACCTATTTCGTCTGCTCCGTTTCCGGCGCGGTTGCCATTCTATCGCTCTATTTCATGAAGCCCGGCGGCTTGGACGCCGGCGGCGCGAATCTCGTGCTGCCCTGGGTCTATTCGATCGTCAGCTGCTTCGGTCTGCCGCTTGAAACGGTCATGGTGATCCTGCTGACGTCGTACCTCTTCGGCAAAAAACCGTTCAAAAAGGTGCTCGGCTACTTTGTCGCATTGAACACCTTCGGCTTTGCGCTCGGCGTGCCGATCGCGAATCTGATCTATGATACGCAGGGCACGTACGCGCCGATCCTGCCGTTCCTTGCCGGCGCCATGGTCCTGACGCTCATCGTGATGGAGATCCTGATGGTGCGCACGGACCGGCTCCGGAAAAAAGAAAAGATGAAAACCGCGGACCTCAAAGAGTAATCCATCGAAAAGGAGTAAATCGTGCTGGAGCAATCGTTTTCCATCGGAAAAAAGAACCTCAATACCCGCCTCGCGATGGCGCCGGTCGACATGCAGATGTCGGACCACGGCACCGTATCGGACGCGCAGGTCGAATATTATGACGAGCGGACGAAAGGCGGATGCGTGGGGCTTGTGATCCTCGAGCACAGTTTCGTCCGCGTTGACGGGAAAGTGATGGAAAACCAGCTTTCCTGCGCGAAGGACGAAGACATTGAAGGTCTCAAACGGCTCGGGGAGGCGATCCACGCGAACGGAAGCCGGGTCGTCGCGCAGATCTCTCACGCGGGATTCAAGTCGTTATATTATGACGACGGGCTGGAAGGCATCAGTCCGAGCGGTTCGCCGGAAATGGAGAACCCGGAAACCTACAGAAAGACGCACGCGATGACGGTTGCGGAGATCGACGCGCTCGTCGAAGCATTCCGGCAGGCGGCACGGCGTGTGAAGGCCGCAGGGCTGGACGGCGTTGAACTGCATGGGGCGCACGGGTATCTCCTCAATCAGTTTTATTCTCCGCTGTCGAATCACCGGAAGGACGACTACGGCCCGGATTCGATCGAAAACCGGGTGCGGCTGCATCTTCGGATCCTGAAGGCCGTCAGGGAAGAACTCGGACAAGATCTTCTCGTCGGCATCCGCTTCGGCGCCTACGATTACAAGGAAAACGGCAGCACGATCGAAGACGGCGTCGCAGCCGCGAAACTGCTCGAAGCAGCCGGCGCGGATTTCATTGACGTTTCCGGCGGCTTCTGCGGTTCACGGCCGCTGGACCGGAAGTTCCCCGGGGTCTTCAGCGATTCCTCATCCGCCATCAAAGCCGCGGTCTCCGTCCCCGTCCTGACGGCGGGCCGCATCAAGACGCGCGAAGATGCCGAAAAGCTTTTGGCGGAAGGCGCGACCGACATGATCTCTGTCGGGCGGGCCATCGTGAAGGATCCGGAGTGGGCGAGAAACGCATTGAAATGTTGAAGTCCGTGACGACCGGACAAAAACCCGAAACGATCGTATCAATACCATAAAGGAGTTTTTGAATGAAGAGAAGAGTTCTGGCCGCTCTTGCGGCGCTCACCCTGCTTTTGACCGCGTTTGCGGGCCTGATCCCCTATTCTGCGCATGCGGGCGCAAGATGCCCCGACTGCGGAGAATGGAATGAAGACGAATACTGTGCGAAATGCTGGAGAGGCGGCTGCTGCAGGACGATCTGTGACGACTGCGGCTATTGCACCGACTGTATGGTAGAGGCCGGCGAGCATTGCCCGGAATGCGAGGACGCCTGCATCGGTGAGGATTTCGGCAACGTTCCGCATTGTGAGGTCTGCCTTCGCTGCGAATCCTGCTGCGACCTCCACGAGACGATGGACGGCCTGAAATGCGAGGATTGCATCGAGGAAGCCGGCGACGATCAGTACAACATCATGTGCCCGCACTGCGAGACAAACATCATCGGCAACACCTACGACGAGGACGATCCAATGGACGACAACCTCGCGGACTGCAGTGTGCACTGCATCGATTGCTATGAGGCATTCCTTTGCCCGGAATGCAACGAATGCGCGCTCTGTGAGGAAGTGGACATTTGTGAGTATTGCGACATCTGCGAAAACTGCGCGGTGAGCGCCGGCTACCATTGCGGCTACTGTGACGACCTCAGCTGCTATGCTGACGTTGGGCAATGCCCCGACGGCGGCGATCACTGCGTGAACTGCTGCGAAGACGTCTGTGAAGACTGCGGCACCTGCACCTGGGGCGCGGAGATCGAATACTGCGAAGAGTGCCAC
>CAMZDH010000113.1 GCA_947305345.1 uncultured Lachnospiraceae bacterium
AACACCAGCCCGCGAAGAACGCGCTGATATCCTTCGTGAGATCGGCGTCTTCCTCCGTCCATTTCGCGAGGCAGAGCTTCGCCTTGTAGCGGTCGTCGGTCGCGGGGATGAACTGGTCCTGCGAGAAGGTTTTTTCCTGCGTCGTGATCCTGCAGCCCTTCATCACCGGCGGGATGTTCACGTTATAGAGGCTATGAGGCCGAAAAAGGCCGTTTTTCCGCATGAAGTCGTACACGGCGGGTAAATGTGCCGCCGCCTCCTTCAAACGCCCGAAATCGGTCGAAAACGCGATCGCAGGCACACCTTCAAGGTTCGCTTCGAAGCAGGCCGCGCAGGTGCCGGAGTAAGCGATGAAATGTCCCGCGTTGAATCCGTTGTTGATGCCGGAAAAAACGACGTCGAAGGGGCCGAGGAGGGCGATCCCGATCCGGACGCAGTCCGCGGGCGTCGAGTCGACCGTGTAAGCCGTGACGCCGAGGTCGGCGAACGCGTCGCTTTCTTTGACCTCGAACGGTTTGAGCGTGATCGAATGCGAGCAGGCGCTCTGCTCCTCCTTCGGCGCGACGACGGTCACTTCGCCGTTGCCCATTGCCCATTCGGTGAGCAGCCTTAAGCCCTCGCCCTGAATGCCGTCGTCATTGGTGATCAGTATCTTCATGGATCGCGGTCCTTTCTTACAGGTACTCCGGATGTTCCTTCCGGAAATCGGCGAGGAGCTGATCCGCGTCGTTTAGGAGCGCCATCGCTTCCTTCCGGCTGTAGACTGTCGCGCCGCTTGCGCAGGCGTGGCCGCCGCCGTGGTACCGCCCTGCGAGCGCTTCCACTTCCACGAAGCGGGAACGGAGCCGGACGCGGATCGAATCGTCGTCGTTCTCGATGAAAGCGAGCCAGATGAGCGACCCCCGGATCGAGTCCATCAGAGACACGACGTTGCTCGCTTCCTCAAGGCTGAGACCCTCTGTTTCGCGGAGTTCCTTCGAGACCCAGAGCCAGGCGACGCCGTGGTCGGAGCGCTGGATCTTTTCAGTCAGGCGCGCATTGAACAGGACAATGCGGAAATCATCCATGTAGAGATTCGCGTACAGCCGCTCCATGTCGATGTCTTCCTTCAAAAGCCGCGCGGCTGCAGTCATCGTGTCCGAATTCGTGCCGCGGTAGCGGAAGCGTCCGGAGTCCGTCACCATGCCGGCGTACAGCGCTTCCGCCGCCTCCTTCGTCATCTTGAGCCGGTCCTCATAGCGCATGAAAAAGCTGACGATCATCTCGCAGGCGGAGGAGCGTTCCTCCTCGACCCAGGAAAGATCGCCGAACGGGTGGTTGTCGATGTGGTGATCGATCTTGATCAGCGTTTTCGCGATCGTTACGCGCGGATTGGAAATGCGTTCAAGCGTGCCGGTATCGATGACGATGACAAGCGCGTCCGGATAGTCCTCAAGCGCCGGGTGCGGACCTTCGTCGCCTAAGAACGCGGTGTACTCCGCGTAATCTTCATTGTCCAGAAAAACGCGCTTTTCGGGGAACGACGCTTTCAAAATGCGGAAGAGCCCGAGCGTCGAGCCGACCGCGTCGCCGTCCGGGCGCTTGTGCCGTGAGATGATGATGGTCTTTGCGGCTTCGATTGCCGCCATGATCTGATCCTGAATCTGTTCGTTCATGTTCACTCCGTCACTTTCGTCAGGTCTTCGAGCATCTGAAGCGCCATGTCGTAGTCCGCGACGTCCGCGCCGGATGCTTTTTTATGTCCGCCGCCGCCGTATTTGACCGCAACGGGGTTGATGTTGTATTTGCTCGAGCGGAGCTCGACGAGGACCTTTTCGCCGTCCTCGGTGAAATTGATCCAGATGTCGATGCCTTTTAAGTCCGCCATCACGTTCACCATGCCGCGGGAGATCGAGAAGCTGTCTGTGATGCCGAGTTCGTCAAGCTCCTGTTTGGTCGTATAGATGTACGCGACGTTCGTATTTTTGTAGACACGGATCTTTTCGACAAAATGCGAGCGGAGCTTGAGGCGGGAGAGGTCTTCGGAATAAAGATCGAGATAGATGTCCGTCGGCACGACGCCATGTTCCATGAGAAAGGCGGCGAGCGCAAAGGTCCTGGCGGACGTTGAGTCGTAGCGGAACCGCCCGGAATCTGTCACCATACCGGTGAAGATCGCGGCCGCGGCCGCCTTGGAGACCATAAGCCCCTGTTCCTTCGCAAAAAATGCGATCATGCCGGCGCAGCTTTCGAACGAGGGATCGACGATCTCGATGTCCGTGAAGGTCTCGCAGTAGAGGTGGTGGTCGATCCGCACCGTTTTTTCGGCCAGCGCGTAGCGCGTGTCGTTGACGAGGTTCGCCGCCGCGGAGTCGAGGACAAACGCGAGCGCGCCCTGATAGACTTCATCCGGGATCTCGTCCATTTCGGATCCCGCCATGAAGGCGTAGCGGACCGTCCTGTCGCCGACTTTGTATACCTTTTTGTCTGGGAAATTGTCCCGGATCAGTTCATAGAGCCCGATCTGGCTGCCGAGCGCGTCCCCGTCCGGATTGGTGTGGCGGTGAATGATGACGGTGTCGTATTTCCGGATCGCTTCAAGTGTGGATTCAAACATTGGTTTTTAACCTTTCTTCTGCTTCAAATGGAGTTCTTCCATCACCGTGCGGTAGCAGGCGTCGAGCCCCTTGTCGACCGCGACCGCGAAGTCGCAGAATTCGATGTTCCGGAGCTCGAATTCGATCGACATCATGCGGTTGATCTTGTCCTCGTCCGGAATGTCGCGGTGCAGGATGTCCGAGAGAATTGCGCGTTTATCGCGCTCTGTGAAGACCAGTGCGGTCTTCGAGCGGTAGATGTTCTTCAGCGTCATCGCGCCGCAGATGTCGATCGGGATGACCGCAATCTTCCCGGCGTTCACGATCGGGTCGATCTCGCCTTTGGAGGTCCCGAAGTAGTGCATGCCGTAAACGGTCGTTTCGATAAAATGATTTGCGTTTTTTTCCGACAGGAATTTCTCCGTTCCGACAAAGCGGTAGGCTTTTTTCGGCTCATTCGGTTTCCGCGGCCGGGTGGTCGTTGTCAGCGGCTTCTTAAACCGCGGGTCTTCAACGAGCCGCGACGCGATCTCGGTCTTTCCGGTGCCTGACGGGCCGACGAGGCAGAGCACGCCGCCGCTTCTTAAGTCCGGCGCCTTATCCACGAAGGATTTGCCGATGATGCGGGCGAGGTGCAAAAAGTCCGAATACGAATTTACCGAGAGGAGGCCGGAGAGCGAATTGTTCCACGGCCGCCGCATGAGCACCGGGTAGGAAGCCTGCGCGGAAGAGATGTTATGCGCGGCGTCGTCCAGAAGAATGTCGATGTTCACAAGATCCTTCCTCGTGCCGATCAGGATGTTCTCCCGCGGCACCTCCGGAAAGTCTTCGATCAGCCGCTTCGCGCGCGTACTCATGCACTGCGGCGGTACCGACGTGATGAAGAACACATCGGAAATCTTCAACAGCTCGCGGACGAATTTCTTCGCGCCCGGAAACAGCGGCTGCGCCGCGACAAAGTCTGGCTCCGCGAACATCGGGATCCGCTCGTCCGCGATCGTCCCCTGCGGTCCCCAGGACTGGATGTTGTTGATGTCAAACACAGGATCGTCCCCGTATTTTTCACGGAGGAGCTTCAGCGCGTAGGAATTGCATTCATAGATCACGTCGTCGACGTC
>CAMZDH010000114.1 GCA_947305345.1 uncultured Lachnospiraceae bacterium
GAGCCCGATCCGGCGGAAAGCTTTCATATACACGAGATCGCACGGCCGGAGCATCCGCTTCAAGTCCTCGGTCACTTCTTCCCGGGTCATCACGGCATGCAGGAGCGCCCGGCTGCCGCTTTCCATGAATCCGCGCCGGATCTCTTCCGCCGCGGAACCGACGAAATAGACTTCGGAGAGCGGTAACGACGCGCCGTAGGAGCCGACCGCGTAATGAAACGCGTCCGCGTTCTCGCCGAGCTCCAGCATATCGCCGAGCACCGCGATCCGTCGGCCGTCCGACGTGCCGTAACGAAGCTCCGAAAGCGTCTTCAATCCGGCTTTCATGCTGTCCGGAGACGCATTATACGTATCGTCGATGAAAAGGCATCCGTTGTGCTCCTTCTTTTCAAGGCGCCCTTTGAAGCCGGTGAATTCATAGAGTTTTTCCGCGGATTCCCTGAGATCGAGGCCGAAATAGTCCGCGACCGCGAGCGCGGCGACCGCATTTAAGACGTTGTGGTATCCGAGGACCGACAGGGAAACGTGCAGGAGCATCGTCCCGCGGTGATAAAGGTCAAAGACGTAGTTCGCGTTCTCCGAATGGATGTTTTCCGCGTAATAGTCGTCGAGCGCGCTGAAGCCGAACGTCGTCACCGGACAGGACCGCGAATTGATGTAGGGCTGAAGGCAGGGATCGTCGCCGTTTAAGAACAGCATTTTCTGACCCGGGTTTTCCGGCCAGAAGCCCTTCAGGACCGTCATCTTCTCTTCGGCGATCTTCTCCTGCGTTCCGTAATATTCCATATGAGCGACGCCGATGTTCGTGATGACCGCCGCCGAAAGATTCGTCAGCGCGGCAATCGTACCGAGCTCGCCCGGCGTATTCATGCCGAGCTCCAGGACCGCGAAATCGGCCTCTTCCGGGAGTTCCGTGAGCGTCAGCGGTACACCGAGCCGGTTGTTGTAGTTTTTCGCGGTTTTGAACACATTTTGACCCGCGGAGAGGGTCCTCGCGATCATCTCACGGGTCGTCGTCTTGCCGACGGAACCCGTAATGCCGACCGCGGTCGCCTTCACGCGCTTTCTCGCGGCGCGACCGATCGCCTGCAGCGCCCGTTCGGTATCGTCCACGAGAAGAAAGCATTTCTGATGCTCCTCGTGGTTTTCCTCGAAATAATCAAATGCCTCCCGCTCGGACGTCAGCGTGGCGAGCGCGCCGGCGGTCAGGGCTTTTTCAATGTAATCGTGCCCGTCGTTCGTCTCGCCGCGGATCGGCACGAAAAGACAGTCTTCCGGGATTTCTCTGGAATCGATCGAGACGTGCCGGATCACCGTGCTTTCGTCGCCCGAAAGCAGCGTCCCGTTCGTCGCCTCCAATAGTTCCTTCACCGTCAGCCGCATTGCCTATGGCTCCTTTTATCTGATGAAATGAATGTCCGTGATCGTCGTCGCGGTGATCCAGACCTTCCCCGCGATCTGCTCCCGGCGAACGATCCCGATCGTCGAAGACCGGCTGTCCTCGGAGTTCGCGGGCATATCGCCGAGGAGAAAATATTCCCCCGCGTTCAGCCGGATCTCCTCTTCCGCGATGCCGTCACTTGTGATCTCCGAAAAATGGCCGAGCAGGTCGAGTTTTTCACCGTTGATGAAGACCTGTCCCCGGTAAATGCGGATCGTCTCCCCGGGGAGGGCGACGACGCGCCGGACGAGGACGTCCTTATCGTCGGAAGCGACCGTCCGCTTGAACGCGACCACGTCAAACCGCTTCGGTTCCGTGAAGGCGTAGGTCATCCGGTTCGAAAAGACGACCGACGTCTGCCGGATCGTCGGCTCCATGGCCTTACTCGCGTTTTTCGTCGAAAAAAAGAAAAAGTTGGCGACAAAAAGCCCGACCGCCGCGATCACCGTCAGTTCCACGATGAACTCGATGATCTTCCCGGCCGTCGCGCTCTCTTCGCCCAGATACATTTTCTTTTTCTGCGCCATGGACCCCGCCGCCTAAAGTAAAAGCACTGTCAAAACAGTGCTTTCACATCTTACCGTACCAATTCCTTGACCTTGGCAGCCTTGCCCGTTCTGGACCTTAGATAGGTCAGCTTCGCGCGCCGGACCTTGCCGTGGCGGACGACTTCGATCTTCTCCACGTTCGGAGAATGCAGCGGCCAGGACTTTTCGACCCCGACGCCGCCGGAGATCTTACGGACCGTGAATGTCTCACGGATGCCGCCGTTCTGCCGCTTGATGACGGTACCTTCAAAGATCTGGATTCGTTCGCGGTTGCCTTCCTTGATCTTTGCGTGTACCCGTACGGTATCACCGACGGAGAACTCGTCGACAGATGCCTTGAGCTGTTCCTGTTCGATCTTTTTGATGATCTCGTTCATTGTCTTTCATTCCTCCTGAATCAAAGGCATTCTTACTACGTTCATCTTTGCCGCGAAACATCCATCCTGTACAGCGGAATGCCCTAATTATTTGAACCTATGAACTATAACATGTTTTGAGTGATTTTGCAACTTCTTTTTTTATTTTAGTACTTTTCTTCGTAAAACGCGTCGTTTCCCGGTTTCAGAACGTCGATTCCGGCAGGGCCTCAACAGGATGAATGAGCGGGATGCCTTCGACGGCCTCGCCGTTTACGGTGATCGTGCCGCCGTTATAGACCGCATCCCCGTCGTATGAGAACGCGTTTTTAGCCGTGATGTCAAGCGACCCGCCGTTCACTTCAAGAAGCGCTTCCCGGCCGCCGGACCTAGTCGCTGCGGAAACACCGGTATCTTCCGCCGTGACGAGGACTTCGCCGCCGTTTAGCTGCAGCCAGGACGCGTCCAGTCCTGCGCGTGCGGCAACCGTCACGGCGCCGGAATCGATCTCAAGGATCGAAGCCGCATAAACGGCCGTTTCCGTCACGGTAAGATTCAGCGTCCCGCCTGTCAGAAGGATATTCCCGGCGTTCGGGTCCTCCGGATCCCAGGCATAAAGACCGTTCTTTCCCTCTTCGACATTCACGGTGCCGCTGCACATCGCGATCAGTTCCCGCGCTTCCAACGCGTTCCCGCCGGCTTTTAAGAAGTACTTGCCGCCGGTAATCTTCAGTTTCCTTCCGGCGCTTACGCAGGCTTCAGGCGATGTGATGTAGAGTCTGTTCGTGCCGCTGAGCGTCAGGTCCTGAAGCGAATAGACCGCCGCTTTCGCCGCAGAGGCGCCTTCTTCCAAGAAAGCGCCGATGACTGCAATATCGCTCTGCATCTCGGTCGTGACGATCGCCTTTCCGGCGTTTTTCACATAGATCACGGGGCGGTCCGCATTGGTCACATGAATGCCGTCCAAAACGATGTGGACAATGTCCTCATCCCCCGCGTCGACGATGATCTGGAATTCCGACGCCTCGCCGGAGAAATAGAAATAGCCGTCCTCCGTCAGCGAAACCGTGGAATTGTCCTCGATCGTATACATGACGGGATAGATCGGGATCGGCGTGGGATCGAGTTCCCGGGTCGTATAAAGACCTTCATCGCTGATCGCGCGCGGCGGTGCCTCTTCCTCTGTCTCCAGTTCCACGCCGGTCACTTCCTCCGCGGTCGTGTCAGCGATCTCCCCAGTCGGCTCCGCCTCCGGCGCCGTCGTCGTTTCCTTCGTTTCGCCGCAGCCAAAAGCCGATAAAAAGAGCGAAAGCAAAAGCGCAAATGCCAA
>CAMZDH010000115.1 GCA_947305345.1 uncultured Lachnospiraceae bacterium
GACGCCGTTCGGCAACCCGCAGAACCTCTATCTCTATTCTAAATTCAGCATTCCGGCAGGCGAATTCATGGGGATCATGGCGCTGCCGTTCGCGTTATCCATTCTGCTGATCGCACTGATCATTTGGATTGTCGTGAAGCCGGAGCCGCTCGCGCTGCCCGTCGAAACGGAAAAACTCCCGGCCGGACGGACGGCGGCATACCTCGCGCTGTTCGCGCTTTCGATCGCGATCGTCTTCCGCGGCATCCCCTATTGGATCGGGCTCATCGTCATTCCTGCCGCGCTCCTTTGCTTAGACCGGAAGGCGCTCGCGGAGGTAGATTATCCGCTGCTCCTGACGTTCGTCTTTTTCTTCATCTTCGCCGGCAATATGGGGCGGATCGCGCCGATTCGGAGCTTCTTCTCGGCGCTGCTTGAGAAGAATACGCTCCTTTTCAGCGCATTGTCCTGCCAGATGATCAGCAACGTCCCTTCGGCGGTGCTGCTTTCTCAGTTCACGAACAATTACCGCGAACTCCTCTGGGGCGTCAACGTCGGCGGCACCGGGACGCTCATCGCATCGCTTGCGAGTCTCATCACGTTCCGGGAATACGGGAAACAGGAGCCCGGCCGCACCGGTCATTACATTGCGCTGTTTTCCGCATTGAACTTCGGCTTCCTCGCGGTGCTCCTCGCCGTGCTCTCCATCGCAAGGCTCTTCTGAATCTATCCATAAACAGGCTCCAACCGGCGGAATGGTGTTGCTTTTTCGCCCGTTCTGTGGTGTAATGAAACAGGTATTCATCTGCCGCTTGCCGCAAAAGACCGGGGCGGCAGCGACGTTCATATGAATTCAGGACGGATCGTCCGTCCTCAAGATAAAATCAATTCTGAAGGGAGTATCAGCATGCGCATTTCTGAAGACATGTACTACGTTGGCGTCAACGATCACAAGATCGACCTGTTTGAAGGTCAGTACAAGGTGCCGAACGGCATGGCGTACAATTCCTACGTGATCCTCGACGAGAAGGTCGCCGTGATGGACACGGTCGACAGGAATTTCACGCACGAATGGCTGGACAATCTGGGCCGGACGCTCGAGGGCCGGACACCGGATTACCTCGTCGTGCAGCACATGGAGCCGGATCATTCCGCGAACATCGTTCAGTTCATGAAGACCTATCCGAACGCGAAGGTCGTCTCGTCCGAAAAGGCGTTCGCGATGATGCAGAACTTCTTCGGCTCGGCCTTTGAGGATTGCCGGATCGTCGTCAGGGAGGGCGATACGCTGGAACTCGGCCGTCACACGCTGACCTTCGTTGCCGCGCCGATGGTGCACTGGCCGGAGGTCCTGATGACCTACGACGCGACCGACAAGGTCCTGTATTCCGCGGACGCCTTCGGAAAGTTCGGGGCGCTCGACGTATCCGAACCCTGGGACGACGAGGCGCGCCGCTATTACATTGGCATCGTCGGAAAATACGGACCGCAGGTCCAGGCCGTCTTGAAGAAAGCCGCGGGGCTTGACATCAAGGTCATCTGCCCGCTGCACGGTCCGGTCCTCGACGACAATCTGACATATTATCTGAACCGCTATCAGACCTGGTCGTCCTATCAGGCGGAGACGGACGGGATCCTCATCGCCTATACCTCGGTCTACGGCCATACGAAAGCCGCGGTCGAGCTTCTGGCGGACAAGCTGAAGAGCAAGGGCTGCCGGAATCTCGTCGTCCGGGACCTTGCCAGGACCGACATGTCTCTTGCGGTCGCGGACGCGTTCCGTTACAGCAAGATCGTCTTCGCGACGACGACCTACAACGCGGACATTTTCCCGTATATGAAGGAGTTCATTCAGCACCTGACCGAGCGGAACTTTAAAAACCGCACGGTCGCATTCATCGAAAACGGCTCCTGGGCGCCTCAGGCGGCAAAGACGATGAAGGCCATGCTGTCCGGCTGCCAGAACCTTGTCGAGGCCGGGCCGACGGTCCGCATCGCCTCCGCGCTTCAGGAGGAGAGCAAGAACGCGCTCGAAGCGCTCGCGGACGAGCTCTGCCGCGACTATCTCGCGATCAATGAGGAGACCGCGAACAAGAACGACCTGACCGCGCTCTTCAAGATCGGCTACGGCCTTTATGTCGTCACCTCGAACGACGGCACGAAGGACAACGGCCTCATCGTCAATACGGTCTCGCAGGTCACGAACACGCCGAACCGCGTCGCCGTCTGCATCAACAAGCAGAATTATTCGCATCACGTGATCCAGAAGACCGGTGTCATGAACGTCAACTGCCTGTCGGTCGACGCGCCGTTCTCGGTCTTCCAGACCTTCGGCTTCCAGAGCGGCCGGACTGCGGACAAGTTCAAGGACATGGAGGTGCCGCGGAGCGAGAACGGCCTCGTGTTCCTGCCGAAATACATCAATGCATTCATGTCGTTAAAGGTCGAACAGTACGTCGACCTCGACACGCACGGCATGTTCATCTGCACGGTCACCGAGGCGCGCGTCTTATCCGACCGCGAAACGATGACCTACAACTACTATCAGAGCAACGTGAAACCGAAGCCGGAGACGCAGGGCAAGAAGGGCTTCGTCTGCAAGATCTGCGGTTACGTCTACGAAGGCGACACCCTGCCGGAGGATTTCGTCTGCCCGCTCTGCAAGCACGGCGCGGCGGATTTTGAACCGATTCAGTGACGGAACGGTCATGCATTCTTGAAAAAGGAGTGAAGGACATGAAAACGCGGAAAAAGGTGTTGGGGCTCGTCGCGCTGCTACTGGCGCTCTTGCTCGTAACGTCGGCCATCGGCTGCACGGCGCCCGGGGAAACGACCGCGCCGGAGACGACGGCTCCGGAAGAAACCACGAAGGGCGCAGCGGAAGGCGAGACGTTCCTTGAGCGCGAAGAGGGCTGCAGGCTCCTCACGCTTTACTGGGAAGGCGCGGCGGACATCGAGACGAGCGACGTCTGGATGTGGTGGGACGGTAAGGACGGTCAGGGCTACCTGTTCTGCCCCTGCGCATACGGCTTTAAGTGCCAGGTGAACGTGCCGGAAGAGGTGAACGAAGTCGGCTTCATCGTCCGGCACAACTGCTCCGATCCCGGCGGATCGGCCTGGGGCGAAGCGACCAAAGACTTTGAGGACGACCGCTTTGCGGTCATGACGGGAGACGAGACCACGATCTACTTGAAAATGCGGGACGGCAAGCAGTATACGAGTAACGACGGCGGCAAGACGCTCTTTGAGATCATGATCTACCAGATGGCGGCGATGATCTCCGAACGGGAAGTGCGCTATACGATCGCGCCGGCAGCCCGTTTCACGAGCCTTGACGACGTCGTGCTTTACGAAGGGGACCGGAAGGTCGAGGCGGAATCGCTTTCGAGCCTCAACAACAACGTCGTTACGGGCATCCTGAAGCTGAGTGAAGAACTGGACATTACGAAAACCTACGAGCTCGAGATCAAGGGGTACGGCCGTCAGACGGTGCTTCCGACCGCGATTTTCGACAGCGAAGGCTTCAAGGAAAAATACCTCTACGACGGCGACGACCTCGGCGCGGTGACCTCGGGCAGCGAAACGACGTTCAAGGTCTGGGCGCCGACGGCTTCCGAAGTGATCCTGAACCTCTTTGAAGCGGGCGACGGCGTCGAAGCCTA
>CAMZDH010000116.1 GCA_947305345.1 uncultured Lachnospiraceae bacterium
CGGTGCAGAAATTGCGCGCAGGTCCGGTTCTGTACACTGCTTGCCAAGTACTGAAAGCCTGGCAAGCAGTTATGCTGACGCGAAAAACCGTCAACAGGTTTCCAAAAAAGTGCTTGACACCGCTTTCCGAAGATGCTATAGTACGTTCGTTGTAAAAAGCAAGCAGAGTTCCGCTCTCACCTCAGCACGCCGGTTCGGCTGTGACTCGGGTTAATACATTGAGGATCACCGGAGACGGTGGATCCTGATATGTGGACGGACCGCTTGGCGGTCCCTTTTTTATGACTGGAAACGCTTGCAGGGTTTTTGTTTTTCAACACAGGAGGTAGTCCCATTAGCGAGTTATTGATGAATGAGGAGATCCGGCTTCCGGAAGTGCGCGTGATCTCCCCGACCGGAGAACAGTTAGGCATCATGTCCTCCGCGGAGGCCTTGAAGAAAGCCGAAGAGGAAGAGCTCGATCTCATTCTGATCGCGCCTCAGGCCAAGCCGCCGGTCTGCAAGATCATGGATTACAGCAAGTACCGCTACGAGCAGGCCCGGAAGGAGAAGGACGCGAAGAAGAAACAGAAGACCGTCGAGGTCAAGGAGATCCGCTTCTCGCCGAACATCGACACCAACGACTTGAACACCAAGGCCAACAATGCGAGGAAGTTTCTTGAGAAAGGCAACCGCGTCAAGGTCACGCTCCGGTTCAGAGGCCGTGAAATGACGCACATCAACGCCACAAAAGGCGTGCTGGACGACTTCGCCGAACTGCTTCAGGACATCGCTTCAGTGGACAAGCCTGCCAAGCTGGAAGGCAGAAACATGAGCATCGTGCTGGCTCCGAAGGCCGGCAAATAATCATCAGGAGGAAAGAAAATGCCAAAGGTAAAGACAAAACGCGCCGCAGCGAAGCGCTTCGCGAAGACCGGCTCCGGTCAGCTGAAGAGAATGAAGGCTTACAAGAGCCACATCCTGACCAAGAAGTCCACGAAGAGAAAGAGAAACTTACGGAAATCTGCCATTATTGATCACGCCAACGTCAATATGAAGAAAGTTCTTCCGTACTTATAAGAAAAACGCGAAGAGACAGTGATTGGAGGGAATGAAAAATGGCAAGAGTCAAAGGTGGATACAATGCGAAGAAGCGCCACAACCGTGTGCTGAAACTGGCGAAGGGGTTCCGCGGCGCGCGTTCGAAACAGTATAGAGTCGCGAAACAGTCCGTGATGCGCGCGCTCGCAAGCGCCTACGTCGGCCGCAAGGAGAGAAAGCGCCAGTTCCGTCAGCTGTGGATCGCCCGCATCAACGCGGCGGCCCGCATGAACGGCCTGTCCTACAGCAAGCTGATGTTCGGCTTAAAGAACGCCGGCATCGAACTGAACCGCAAGGTCCTTTCCGAGATGGCGATCGCGGATGCCGAGGGCTTCAAGGCGCTCGTCGAGACCGCGAAACAGCACATCTGAGCAGTACGCATTTTTTTCAGGGTGTCCGCTTTACGGACACCCTTTTTTTTGTTATACTGAAAGGTAAAGAAAGGAAGAACGGGCGCATGACCAAGGAACCGGTGTTGCATATCATGGTGACGGCGATGTTTCTCGTCGCTTCGGTCGCGCTCGGGCTTCTGCCCGGCGTCGCCGGCGCGGTGGCGGCGCGGTTTCTGCCGGCGCTGTTTTCGGCGGTCCTGGTATCGATCCTCTGCGGACCGTTCTACGGCACGCTTCTCGGCGTGCTTTCGCCGCTCCTGCTCTGGATCCTCTTTCAGGAGACGCCGTTCGTCCGGAGCATCCCGGCGGAGATCCTTTTTTCCGCCTTCGCGGGACTCACTTCGGGCATCCTATACACGGTGCTTAGGACCGGGCTCGGCGCGACACTCGCGGGCATACTCTCAGGAAGCGTAATTTACGGCCTTGCGCGCGTTTTTACCGCACTCGCCGGGGGAGAGACCTATGACCTTGCCTCGTTCGTAAAAGAGGCCTTTTTGACGGCCTGGCCGGGGCTTCTTTTAACGGCGGCCGCGGTGCCGCTCCTCATCGTCTGGTTCCGCAGGGTCGGCGTCATGAGGGTGATGCGCCACGAGCGGATGATCTGATGAAAATGCTTTATTTCAAAGGAGAATGAAATGGGTACGATCACGATCCTGGAATCGACCACGAAAAACCCGCTGTCCCTGATGGGCGAACGCGCCGGCATCTGCTGGGGCTCGGACATCACGGATCCGAAAAAGAATTATAAACGCGGGCTCGACTGCCTGCAGTCCGGCCACGGGCGCGTTCTGGAATTCGTCAACGTCGAGATGGCGATCGACGGGTATTCCGCCCGCGTCATCCGCGAATGGTACACGCACCTCGGCGGCGCGCCGACGCGGCTCCAGGCGTCCACGCGCTATGTGAACTACGAAAACTTCGATTACGTGACGCCGCATACCGTTGAGCGCAGCGAAGAGGCGAAGGCCCTGTACGAGGAGACCATGCGGACCGTTGCCGACGCCGCGAAAAAACTCGAGCACGAGCTCGGGATCCCGCGGGAGGACGCGGCCATGCTGTTTCCGCTCGGCATGTCGACGAAGATCGTCGACAAGCGGAATCTCCGGAACCTGATCGACATGAGCCACCAGAGGCTTTGCGCCCGCGCCTACTGGGAATACCGGGAACTCATGCGGGACCTCATGAAGGCACTCTCTGCCATCTCCGAAGAATGGGCCTACGTCGTCGGGCATTATTTCGTGCCGAAATGCGACGTCTCCGGCGTCTGCATCGAAAAGAAGTCGTGCGGCCGGCGGCCGAAGGCGGAAGTCTGAGGATTCAATGAGATTACTGTATAAATATGCAAAAATTACTTGACATGCGTAATTTACTGTAGTATTTTTATAGAAAGTTTTATTTTTTCGGGAGCACGAAATGACGATGCGCTGCGCAGGATCTGAAAACGGTTTCCAGGCTGATCAGAAGACGTCGGCCTGTGCGACTGCGGCTTCCGAAAAGCACAATGCAACCTTGAAGACAGGCGCCATGATCCTCATGGCGTCTGTTTTGTTGTGGGCTGCAGTCGTACGGGTACTGCCGGTCATCGTACTGGTCCTTGGCCTGCTGGTCGTCCGGCTCATCGGACTACGAATTAGCAAGGCAAAACTGAAAAGCGTGAATACCGAATTTTAACGCATTTTTATAAAGCGGTAAAAACCGGGATCACGGACGTGAAACCGGTTTTTTATATTGTAAGAGCAAAAATCATGAACGAGAGGAGAAGAATCATGAAAAACACGTTCAAGAAAGTTATGGCAGTTGCGGCGGCGGCAGTGATGTTCGCCATGGTGCTCGCAGGCTGCAAGACCGGTACCACTGGCGAAGGTACCATCAAGATCGGTGCGACCGGACCTTTGACCGGCAGCGCGTCGAGCTACGGCATCTCCGTGAACAACGGCGCGATGCTTGCGGTGGAAGAGATCAATGCGGCCGGCGGACTGAACGGCATCAAGTTCTCTTTTGAAATGAAGGACGACGAAGCGGATCCCGAGAAGGTGGCTTCCGGTTATGACGCGCTGTATGACGGCGGCATGCAGATCTCGTTAGGCGCTGTCACGAGCGGCGCCT
>CAMZDH010000117.1 GCA_947305345.1 uncultured Lachnospiraceae bacterium
CGTTCTTCGGCACGCTCGCGGGCATCAAGCCGATCGGCGAATTCGACTACAACGGCCTCACGACCGTGCTCGGCAAGGCGACCGGCGCGAAGGCAGCGTACAAGGCGCTCGTCAAATACGTGGAAGCGACGATCGAAAAGCCTGAAGAGCAGGTGATCTTCATTGCGGAGAGCATGCGGCGGCCGCAGGCCGAGGAGTACAAGAAGCTCCTCGAGGAGCGCTTCCATCCGAAGGAGATCGTGATCAAGGACGTCTACCCGTCGAACGGCGTCAACATCGGACCGGGCCTCATGGCCGCTTATTATGTCGGAAAGCCGATCTCGAAGGACCTCTCGGAAGAGCGCGCGGTCCTGGAGAAGGCATTATCGGAAAAATAACGCTTCAACAGCGGAAGGGGATGCAGCAATGAGAAAACTCACGAAAAAGAGCCAGATGTTCTTCTACGCCATCGGCGGCATGGGCGTCAACCTGCTGAATATAATGGTCGGTTCGTACCTCTGCAGCGCGATCATCGCGAGCGGATTCGATGCTAAGGCGGTGCAAAATCATACATTCCTGGGCATTGACCTGGTATTAACGAAGCCGGAGTGGTGGTTGTTGGGAATGAGCCTTTGGGCAGCATTCGGTCTCGTGGCAAAGATTATTGACGGTGTGATCGACGTGCCGATGGCTTCGTTCACGGACAACTTAAAGACCAAGTTCGGGCGGCGGCGCCCGGCGCTTCTCATCGGCCTCGTTCCGATGATCCTGGCGTATGTCCTGTTCACGCTCGTCACGCCGAACCCGACCGGCCAAACGCTCCTGAACACCATTTTCTACGGCGTCATGCTCTGCATCTTCTACAGCTTCTACACGCTGACGATGGTGACCTATTACGCGACGTTCACGGAGATCGTCGAAACGCAAAAGGAGCGGAATTTCATGTCGAACGTGAAGTCCGTCTGCGACATCGTCTATTTCATTTTGGGCTTTGTCGTTGTCAGCGCGATGCTGAACGGCATGAACATCCGGCTGGTTTCCATGATTGTTCTGCCGCTCGTCCTGACGATGCTGATCCCGCTCTTCATGATCAAGGAGCGGTCGACCCGCGCGGAGGATCAGACGGAGGCCGTGGAGCCGGTGAAGACGGTCAACCTGTTCAAGTCGATCGCCTACACCTTCAAAAATAAGAATTACATTCTCTGGATGGTCGTCTATTCCTTTATGACATTCGGCGTACAGCTGTTCTTAAGCGGCATCAATGAATACTTCTCCGTCGCGGGCATGAAGATGATGTACGTCATGATGGGCGCGTTCGCGCCGGTGCCGTTTACGCTGATCATCTATAACAAACTGACAAAAAAGCGGGGCTTCGGGTTTTCGTTCCGTTACGTGCTCGTGATCTTCGCGGTCGGTATGGCCTCCATGTTTGCCGTGTCCTTTTTGGAAAACGGGACGCTGAAAATGATCCTCGCGATCCTGACCGGCGTTATCTCGTCGTTCGGCATCGGCGCCATGTTCTCCGTGGCCTATTCGGTTCCGTCACAGCTCGCGGCGGAAGAGGAGAAGAAGACCGGCGTTTCCAATGCGGCCATGTACTTTGCCGTGCAGGGTCTCTTCGCGGGCGTGGCATCCGGCATCGGCGGAACGGCACTTCTAACGCTGTTGAAGACGACTTCGCGCATACAGATCCCATGGCAATTGCCGTCCTTTATGATGGAGCAGGAAGACCCGAAGAACACGTTCCTCATCACGTTGATCGCGGCGGCGGCCATGCTCGTTTCGCTGGGACTCACGTTCCTGCTTCCGAAGTCGGTGCAGGACATGGGGAAGGAAGAACAGAACTAATCAATGAAAACAAAACGGATCAACGGCCTGCAGTTCGAAGAACTCTTAAAAAGCGGGCTCAACAATTTAAAACTGCACGAGCAGGAACTGAACGACCTGAACGTCTTTCCGGTGCCGGACGGCGATACCGGGACGAACATGCGGCTGACGCTTTCGCACGGCCTGCAGCACGCCCGGTCGACGACCGAGATCGGCGCGTACTTAAAAATGCTGTCCGACGGGATGCTGCTTGGCGCGCGCGGCAATTCCGGCGTCATCCTTTCGCAGATCTTCCGCGGCATTTTCTTAGAACTGGCCCGGGCGGGCTCGGTCAGCGCGGCGGACCTCCGGAACGGATTCATCCGCGGCTACCGGACGGCGTACGCGGCAGTCGCGCGTCCCGTGGAGGGCACGATCTTAACGGTCGCCAGAGAAGGCATTGAAAGCATCCGCACGCAGGTCGGACGTTCGACCTTCATCGAGGACATGATGGGCATGTACCTTGCGGAAATGCGGAAAAGCCTCGCGCATACGCCGGACATGCTGCCGGTCTTAAAGGAAGCGGGCGTCGTCGACAGCGGCGCATCGGGTTTTATCATCATCGTCGACGGCATGCTGCAGGCGCTCTACGGGGAGGCCGTGCAGTTTGAGGATACGATCACGCTTACGCCGGAAACGCCGGAGCAGGAAAAAACCGGGCAGCCGGTGCGCTTCGACGCGAATTCGAAGTTTGAGGACGGCTACTGCGTGGAATTCATTCTTCAGTTAATGAACGGCGCGGATTACCGGAAGGACTTCCGGACCGACACCTTCACGAAGGCGCTGGAAGAGATTGGGAATTCGACGGTCGTCGTCCAAAACGATGAGATCGTCAAGGTACACGTGCATACGATGAAACCGTCCCGCGCGTTCCGCCTCGCGGAGCGCTACGGCGAATTCCTGTCGGTCAAGGTCGACAATATGCAGATCCAGCACAACGAGCACGTCCGTCAGCAGGAAGCGCCCGAAAAGACCGTCGTGAAGAAGGCGTTCACGATCGTCGCGGTCGCAAACAGCAAGGAAACGGCAGAGCTTTTCCGGGGCATGGGCGCCGACGAAGTCGCGGACGGCGGACAGACGATGAACACGTCTTCAGAGGCGTTCATCGAAGCATTTAAATACCTGGACTCGGAGACGATCGTCGTGCTCCCGAACAACAAGAACATCATTCCGGCCGCGACGCAGGCCGCGAACCTGACAAAGGGAAAAACCGTTGTCGTGCTGCCGTCGGAGAGCATCGCGGAAGGGTATTTCGCGCTTGCGATGGACGTGCCGGTCAGCGAGGACAGGGAATACCGGATCTCTTCCATGAAGGCGGGGATCGAACGCGCGTCGACGCTTTCCCTGACGACCGCGATGAAGAGTTACGAAACGTCGAAGGTCAAGGTGGAGAAGGGCGATCAGGTCGCGATCCTGAACGGCAAGGTGGTCTCCTCGGAAAAGGACTTTGAAGCCGCGCTCTCGAAGGGATTCGCGGCCGTCGAAGGACTGGAGGACAAGGAGGCCTGCGTGGTCTTCACGGGCGAGAACGCCTTGGCGAACGCCAGAACCGCCCTTGGAGAAGAACTCAAGTCGGAAGAACTCGAAGAAAAACTGACGGAATGGATCCAGTCGGCCCAGCCGATGCTGGAGGTCCAGTTCCTTAAGACGAACCAGCCGGTCTACGACTGGATCATCGGACTGATTTAAGGGAGCGGACATGGACTTCTGGGGTTGGTTCCTTCTGA